>NZ_CP025025.1:4644352-4703454 GCF_002874535.1 Mesobacillus jeotgali | reverse complement strand
CATGTATTAGGCACGCCGCCAGCGTTCGTCCTGAGCCAGGATCAAACTCTCCAAGAAAGAGTTATGAGTTAGCTCATAAAGTTAAAACGTTGGCTCATGGTCTTCTATAATAGAAGCCATGATAATTTATTGTTTGTTGACGCTTGTTTGTTTAGTTTTCAAAGAACAATGAAATTGGAGCGGGTGAAGAGAATCGAACTCTCATCATCAGCTTGGAAGGCTGAGGTTTTACCACTAAACTACACCCGCATATAAAGTTAGTTGCTGAATGGTCGGGAAGACAGGATTCGAACCTGCGACCCCTTGGTCCCAAACCAAGTGCTCTACCAAGCTGAGCTACTCCCCGTTATTAAGAGAAAAATAATGGCGCGCCCGAAAGGAGTCGAACCCATAACCTTCTGATCCGTAGTCAGACGCTCTATCCAATTGAGCTACGGGCGCATTAGTTTTAATAGCAACTTTTATATCCTATCACATCCGATATAGGATGTCAATAACATTTTTTTGGTGCGGCCGAGAGGACTTGAACCTCCACGGGGTTGCCCCCACTAGGCCCTCAACCTAGCGCGTCTGCCATTCCGCCACGACCGCAAAACATGACAGGTTTATATAATAACTAATTGAGGTTCATTATCAACAGGTAATTAATGGTGCGGGTGAAGGGAGTCGAACCCCCACGCCTTGCGGCGCCAGATCCTAAGTCTGGTGCGTCTGCCAATTCCGCCACACCCGCATATTCATTTGTTGAAAATGGTGAGCCATGAAGGACTCGAACCTTCGACCCTCTGATTAAAAGTCAGATGCTCTACCGACTGAGCTAATGGCTCGTATTAAACAAAACCCTAAACAAGTTTTGTTTGAATCCTGTGCTCAAAAGACCTTCGGTCTTTCTCGCAAGTTGCCGCTGATGTTGTTCAATGAAGCGAGCAACTGACTGAGCTAATGGCTCAAAAATGGCTGGGCTAGCTGGATTCGAACCAACGCATGTCGCAGTCAAAGTGCGATGCCTTACCGCTTGGCTATAGCCCAATAAAATGGCGGTCCCGACCGGGATCGAACCGGCGATCTCCTGCGTGACAGGCAGGCATGTTAACCGCTACACCACGGGACCAGATATGGAATTATAATGTCACTTTCGCTGTCGCGAAAAAATCTTGGTGACCCCTACGGGATTCGAACCCGTGTTACCGCCGTGAAAGGGCGGTGTCTTAACCGCTTGACCAAGGGGCCATATTTTTTAAAAGGTTCTGGCGGAGAAGGAGGGATTTGAACCCTCGCGCCGCTTACGCGACCTACACCCTTAGCAGGGGCGCCTCTTCAGCCTCTTGAGTACTTCCCCATACCTTAAAATTAATGGCTCCGCAGGTAGGATTCGAACCTACGACCGCTCGGTTAACAGCCGAGTGCTCTACCACTGAGCTACTGCGGAATAACTTTAATTTTCGATGTCGTTGTCTTGTCGACTCTTACTATTATAGGGAGCTGCCTAGCAAAAGTCAAGGGTGTTTTTGATAAGTTTTTTATTTCTTTTTTAGCAGCACACAAAGGCTTATTCTACAATCATTTCCTTCACTTTTATCAACTTTCCACGGCATTTTCCACACACGTATTTCGAAGTATTGATAGATCTTTTGCGGCGATAGGTCATCTTACAGCTGCTGCACTGATAAAAAACGAACTTCTGTTTCGCCCTTCTCTTTTTCTCCTCCGGAAGAGTAGAACAAAACCTCGGGGCATCTACCTTCTTTAATAGATCTCGAAAATCTTTATCGCGATGCTTGTAGCCTTTTCCTTCTATATGAAGATGGTAATGGCAAAGTTCATGTTTAATGATCCCGACCAACTCCGCCTCACCAAGCTGCTCAAAATACTTTTTATTAATTTCGATGTTGTGGCTGTTCAGCATATAGCGCCCGCCAGTTGTTCGAAGTCTGGGATTGAAGAACGCCTTATGCCTGAATGGCTTATGGAAGTATTTATCGGATATCATCACTACAAGATTGTGCAACTCTTGATCAGTCATCTGGAAAACGCCTGCCTTTTTAGAAACATGACAACCCATTATAGCATATATTAATGTTACCTTTTAAAGCATTATCTTAAGGAGGTATTGCCATGCCTGTCTGGTTTCAGAATCAAATGAAACGAGCCTTCTATGAGAAAAATCGGTATCAGATCAAACTTTTAAATCAATGTTGGTACTTTTATAGAAATAAACAAAATTTAAACGATTAAAAGACTGCAGGCATTCCTGCAGTCTTTTGTATTATGCCTGATCAGGCTTAAGCATCGTTAATGCGACGCGGCCTTTTTTCTGGTCGACACTGTCCACCCATACGGTGACCACATCCCCAACGGATACAATATCCAGCGGGTGTTTTACAAAACGATTGCTTAGTTTTGAGATATGGACAAGTCCGTCCTGTTTTACACCAATATCAACGAATGCACCGAAGTCAACCACATTCCGTACTGTACCTTGAAGTTCCATCCCCGCCTTAAGGTCCTCGAGCTTCAATACATCCTTTTTTAAAAGTGGTGCTGGAAGCTCGTCCCGCGGGTCGCGTTCAGGCCTTACGAGTGCATCAACGTTATCTTTCAGTGTAAGTTTACCGATTCCTAATTCATCTGCAGTTTGGTCGATGTTGATTTTCGCGAGCGCGTCCTTCAATGCCGGTGTTCCTAAATCCTTTGTTTTGAATCCCAGGCTATCAAGCAGCTGCTTTACCTCACTGTAACTTTCCGGGTGGATGCCGGTCCGGTCAAGAGGTTCCTTCCCATCAATGACTCGCAGGAATCCGATTGCCTGTTCATATGTCTTGGCCCCTAGACGTGGAATTTTTTTCAGCTGCGTCCGGCTCGTAAACTTCCCTTCTTCTTCACGCTTCTTTACTATATTATTAGCTACTGTTTTAGAAAGGCCAGATACGTACTGCAATAAAGAAGAAGAAGCGGTATTAACATTGACTCCCACCTGGTTAACCGCTGTCTCAACAACGAACGTCAAAGAGTCGGATAGTTTTTTCTGGCTGACATCATGCTGATACTGACCGACACCGACTGATTTCGGATCGATTTTAACGAGTTCAGCCAGCGGGTCTTGCAATCGACGGGCAATCGATACTGCACTTCGTTCTTCTACCTGGTAGTTAGGGAATTCTTCTCGAGCAAGATCGGATGCGGAATAGACACTCGCCCCTGCTTCATTCACAATGAGATAGTAAATCTCTTTATCCATCTCTCTCAGGATATCTGACACGAATTGCTCTGTTTCCCTGGAAGCAGTTCCGTTACCGATTGCGACCATTTCCACATCATGCTCTTTCAGTACTTTAATGAATTTATCCTTCGCCTCTGTATTTTTCGCTCCGGAGGTATGTGGATATATCACACCAATTGATAAAACTTTTCCTGTTTCATCTACTGCAGCCAGTTTACAGCCTGTTCTGAATGCCGGGTCTACACCAAGGACAACTTTCCCTTTTAACGGCGGTTGGAGGAGAAGTTTTCGCAGGTTTTCGGAAAAGATATGGATCGCTTGCTCTTCAGCTTTTTCCGTCAGTTCATTCCTGATCTCACGTTCGATCGAGGGCTGGATCAGTCGCTTATATGCATCCTCGATTGCTTCTGTTACTGAAGCAGCTGTGATGGAGTGATTCTTAGTAACCCATTTACGCTGCAGATAGCTCATAATGACATCTGTTTTTGACTTTATAGAGACTCTTAAGAGATCCTCTTTTTCACCGCGGTTGAGCGCAAGGATTCTGTGCGGCACCACTTTATTGACAGGCTCAGAATACTCATAATACATCTCATACACATTCTTCTCATCCTGCTCTTCATTTTTCACCGAAGAATCGATGGAGCCAGATCTATAGGTTTCATTCCTAATCCACTTGCGGCTGTCTGCGTCATCGGAAACAATTTCAGCGATGATATCTTTCGCTCCAGCAATCGCATCTTCAATAGATTCGACACCTTTTTCTTCTGATAAAAACCCTCGGGCTTTTTCTTCGAGACTTCCGTTTACAGGGAACTCCAGCATCCACTGAGCAAGTGGCTCAAGTCCCTTTTCTTTTGCAACAGTCGCTTTCGTTCTTCTTTTTTGCTTGTATGGCCGGTATAAGTCTTCTACTTCCTGTAGCTTGATTGCTTTTTCAATGTTCGTCTTCAGTTCGTCAGTCAGCTTTCCCTGTTCTTCGATGAGCCTGATGACTTCCTCTTTACGCTGCTCTAAGTTCTGTATGTATTGCCATCTTTCAACGATGTCACGGATTTGCACTTCATCAAGCGCACCTGTCATTTCCTTTCGGTAACGGGCTATGAACGGTACAGTGTTTCCTTCATCAATTAACGAAATGACACTTTGCACTTGTTTAGCTGTTAACGATTGCTCTTTGGCAATGATTTTTACATATTGATCTTGCTTATCCATTGTTTGAGTCAAGAGACAATCCTCCATAATCTATATTGGTATTGCTTGTCACTTTAATAGTGTACCAAAATAAGCGGAAGGTTTACAGTGAGCATGAGGCATCCTTCTATATTCAATTCTCATCCACCACCAACGGACACATAGGGTTAATCTGTATCCTGCCTCCCATGCAAAACAAAAAGAAGCCCACCGGCTAAAGTAGACTTCCCACAATAAAAGTTGCATCATCCATTGAGTTTGCATATTCACTTTTGATTTGTTCTGCGATGGCACCAACTGAGCGGTACCCTTTCAATATCGTTTTAGCGCCATGTATATTGTCAAAACCATCTGAGTAAATCAGGAATTTTGATTCTGGCTCATAAATGAACCTCTGGGTGTGAAATACCTGCGGCTTACCTGACAGATAACCTGTTACTGGCAATGGATATGTTAGTTTGCCATTTGAGGTATAGAGGAAGAAGCGGATATTTCCAACACAGCTGTATACAAATTCGCGGGTTTCGAAGTAGACTTTGAAGATCGAGACAGCGGCCCCTCTTTTTTGCACCAAAATATTGTTGCAGTATTTCATGAGCGTATCTACGTCTTCGTGATGGTGTTGTTCTACTACTGAAACGACAGCGGCAGAAGCTTCATGGGCATATTGCCCTGACCCTAATCCATCAGCAAGTACACAGACAAAATAATCATCAGTAGCTGTATAATAATAGCTGTCACCGCACTCTACTTTACCTTCTTTGATTGTCTGGTAAGCATAAAGTTCTATTTTGTCTTTGAACTGTTGAATCATGTAATGTACTCCGAGTTGTTGTTTTCCGCATGAATCGCCTCTTGAAGCTTTTTGATTGCCCTTCTTTGAAGACGTGATACATGCATCTGTGAAATACCAAGCTTGTCACCAGCCTCTTTCTGGCTGAGGTTATCAAGGTAGGTATATTGGATAATTAACTTTTCGCGTTCACTCAGTACATGCAGTACTTTTTCGAGCACCATTCTTTGATTGATTTTTTCATAGCCTTCATCAATGTTTCCGACGATATCCAACAGGGTGACTGTTCCTCCATCAGAATCAGCTTCAATAGAATGGTCAACGGATAAGGCCTGGTAGCTTTTACCCATCTCCATGGCTTCCAATACTTCTTCTTCAGAAACCTCGAGTGCTTCCGCAATTTCATCTACTCGCGGAGAGCGGTGCAGTTGGGTTGTCAAATCTTCGACAGTCGTCTTGATTTTTGGACCAAGCTCCTTTATCCTGCGCGGTACGTGGACGCTCCACGTTTTATCTCTTAAGAATCTTTTGATTTCACCAATGATGGTCGGCACGGCAAATGCCTCAAAGCTTTTGCCAAATGTTTCATCATAGCGTCGGATTGCGCCTAAAAGACCAATCATTCCAACCTGGAAGATATCCTCGTGGAATGACCTTCCTTTGGAATACTTTCTGGCAATTGTTTCGACAAGGTTTTGATAATGAAGAACCAGCTCATTTTGGGCGTCTGCATCCTCATGCAGCTGGTAGGCTTTGATTAATTCATTAATCTCTTCTTTTGGCCTCTGCTTAGGTTGAGATTGTCTCTGCATCTCTCTCCACCTGCTCTCCTTCTCGGTACTTGGTCATAAAGACCGTGACGCCCTCTTTGTGATGGATTCGAACCTCGTCCATCAAGGTTTCGATCAGATACAGTCCCAAGCCTCCTTCGCGAAGGAATTCTACTGAACTATTCTGATCATAAGGGCCAAGTCCCTGGCGCGCTGAATGGAAATCAAAGCTCTGGCCGTTATCCGCAACCATCACTTCAAGCTTGTCTTCATATAATCCGAAACCTATGATGACCTCGCCGTTCTCATTGTTTTGATATGCATGCTGTACAGCGTTCGTACAAGCTTCACTCGTAGCAATTTTCAAATCTTCAATCTCGTCGTAGGAAAAACCCATACGGCTAGCAATACCAGACAGGGTCAAACGAATGACACCGACGAACTCTGGTTTAGCCGGAATTTTCATTTCAATATAGTCAAATGACTGGTTCATTGCACTCCACCCTCAATCTGGCTGTTTATATCGATAATATCGGCCAAGCCGGTGATTTCGAAAAGTCTCTGCAAACGTTCGGACAACCCAACGATTTTAAATTCACCGTCATGCGCACGGACGTTCTTGAATACTCCTACAAACACTCCAAGCCCGGTACTATCCATATAATTGACTTCAGAAAGGTCTACAACCATATTTACGCCCTCTTTTTCAGACAAAGGGAAAAGCTTTTCACGAAGCTGCGGAGCTGTATATGCATCAATTTCGCCGCTTACTTTAACTGCTAACTTTGATTCTGTTTCTTTAACATCTATCGAAATATTCATAAATGACCCACCCTTTACAATTCAATTGCTCTTTTGATTTACCCGGTTTGGAACCCGATTAAACATCTCTTTTCAAAATGATTAAGGTAAAATCATCACGCAATTGGAAATGCTGAAGTTTTTCAAGTTCCCTAAAGATATTATTGACAATTTCCTGAGCATTTAAGTGAATATATTTATTTATATATCCGATTAATGTTTCCTTTTCGATGAAACCTTCTTCTGTCCTGCATTCTGTTACTCCGTCAGACATCAGGATCACCATATCCCCAGGAAGTATTTCTTTCTCATACTGGGTATACTTCGTCCGCTTGTCCACTCCTAATAGTAAGCCTCTTGCGACCAACTCTGAGAATTCCTTCTTTTTGGAATCGTAATAGAAGCCAGGCTCATGCCCTGCGGATGCATAATAGAAGATATTATTGGAAGGATTGAACATTCCGTAGAACATCGTGATGAACATGCTTGGATCAACATTCTGCTCAACAACTCTGTTCAGGTTTTCCAGGATGCTGCTCGGATCGAGCCGGTTTTCTGGCAGGCTGTCCATCGCATACTTGATCATGGACATACAAAGTGCTGCTGGAATCCCTTTCCCAATGACATCGGCGATTGCTACACTGATATTATTGTTCTCATCCTGGACAAAATGGAAGTAATCACCGTTCATATGTTTAGCCGGAACACTTATTGCCCCGATATCAATCCCAGGCACAATCGGGATTTTCGTACCAAGCAAGGTTTGCTGAACATTGGCGGCAATCTCCATCTCTGATCTTAGCTCCTCTTGCTGATGCCTTAAGCTTTGATGCTCTCGATAAGCAATTCCATAGCCAATCATCACCTCAAGGAGGATATCAAAGGAATGCATAATATCTTCCGGCAGTTCAGGATACATTTCAAGAAGCAAGCTTTTATGCACGCTGATGATTTCTTCCGGCGCGATTTTGTGTTCAATCGACTTCCGGCTGAATTTCTGCCCTGCATACAATGCTTGTTCTGATTGCTCTTTTATATAATTGTCAAGAATATCCCGATACTTTGATTCCATCATTTCTCGGAAATCCATACTTTTTCCCCCTAACGGAGCCATTTAGTCGCTTTGATCTGTGTTCCTTGTCCGGGTGTTGAGTCTATGTCGAATTCATCCATTAGACGTTTCACTCCGGGAAGGCCAGCTCCTAGTCCTCCTGATGTTGAAAAGCCATCTTCCATGACTTGGCGTATTTCTTTTATACCTGGGCCGCTGTCCACTGCGTTGATTCGCAATCCCGCTTTACCGCCGTCATATAATTTATCGATGCAAATCTGCCCTTTGCCGGCGTACAAGTAGATGTTTCTAGCCAATTCACTGATGGCGGTGGTAATTCGCGCCTGGTCAACAGTTCCAAAACCAAGCTCTTTCGCAACATTCCGGCCAAGCTGGCGTGCTGCGACGATGTCCCATTCGTTTATGATCGTAACGCAGGATTGGATGTCCATTCACCTATTCCCCCAATTCCTGTTGTAATTTCTCCAAACCTTTTTCTAAATCTAATGCAGTCAGGACATCATCAAGGCCGATCCCTAATTCAATTAGCGTTATGGCAACAGCAGGCTGGATTCCGGTAATGACTACAATCGCACCCATGAGCTTGGACATATTGATTACATCCCCAAGGACCTTTGCGATGAAAGAGTCAATGAAGTCAATTGAGGTTAGATCAATGACAACTCCATTGGCACTTGTCTCATGAATTTTGTGGAGCAAGTCCTCTTGAAATTGAAGCGCAGTCTGGTCATCCAGCTCCCATTGTATGGAAACCAACAGACAATCATCCAGCTTTAGGATAGGTATTCTCACTTTGCTCCCTCCAATGAAACGATTTTTTTATTTGTCAGCTCAAGAGCTGCTTCAATTCCTTTTTTCAAGTTATTCTTCGTTGTAAACTGGTTCAGGTCAATGCCCAGGTTCACGATGGTCTGCGCAATTTCAGGACGGATCCCTACGAGCATGCACTTGGCACCAATGAGCCTGACAGCATCTGCTGCCTGGATAATATGGTGGGCAACCATCGTATCTACGACAGGTACTCCTGTAATATCAATCAGGACCACCTCGGAACGGTGTTTCACCGCACCTTTAAGCAGGTTTTCCATGATTTGCTTTGCCCGCTCGGTATCAATCGTACCGACTAATGGCATTACTGTAATTCCCTCAAACACTGGAATGAGCGGAGCCGAAAGCTCCTGCAAGGCAATTTTCTGGAGGGAAACTGTTCTTTCCCATGTTGATGAATATACGCTGACGATTTCATTATTCATAGGAGTTGCCCAGCGGTCAAACTCGTATACAATGTCCATCTGATTCTCCTGGGTTACGACGCCTTCTTTCTGCATACCTTCAAAAACAATCAAATTAAAGGTATGAAGACCTTTCGTGACAAACGTCAACGGCCAGCCAAGCCTGACAACTTTTTCAGCGAAATCAGTCAGCCTTTCATTATACTCTTCACTCGTGCCTTTAAAATTCGAGATAATGAGGTCGATGAATTCCTTGCTCGTAGATTGAAAAACCCGATCCGATACAAGACGGATTACCCGATCATCCGCTTCTTCCTTTGTCCTATCTATCCATTGATCCAGGATCTCTTGCTTGTGAGCCTGGATGTAATTTGAAATTATTTTATTCATTTCATCCTCCCCATTCTATCACAACAAAATTTTACATTACCCTATTCCGTCCAATTGTAAACCAATTTTAAAACTGTAAATAAATATTCATAAAATCCAGATTATATATCTCCATTTAATGATAACAGTTTTCTTTCGTCAAATAAAATCAACTTATCGACAGGATTCAACGGATATTGCATGACGGATATTCTTATTATTCCTTTTTTCTTGGATTCAATTTTATTGCTTTAAATTCTTGTGCTGGTTAAGGAAGTGCGATTAGCATCTTCCCTTTTATGTCAGGCGAGTTACCTGTCACGATTCCGAGCTTTTCTTGACAGCTTTTCCACTTTTCCCGGCGAACCTGTCTTAATTCCGGGCTTTTCTTGACAGCTTTTCCGCTTTCACAGCCAAACCTGTCACGATTCCGAGCTTTTCTTGACAGCTTTTCCGCTTTCCCGGGCGAACCTGTCTTAATTCCGGGCTTTTCTTGACAGCTTTTCCACTTTCACAACCATACCTGTCACGATTCCGGGCTTTTCTTGACAGCTTTTCCACTTTCACAGACAAACCTGTCACGATTCCGAGCTTTTCTTGACAGCTTTTCCACTTTCCCCGCCAAACCTGTCACGATTCCGAGCTTTTCTTGACAGCTTTTCCGCTTTCCCGGGCGAACCTGTCACACAACCCCAGCTTTTTACTTCCATAACCAGCCCAATCATCCCGGGCAACTAAAAAAGAGACATGCCGCTAAGCTTGCCTCTCCACACAGGAAAACATCCGTTTTTATTTTATGGTTATGTATAAGGCCTGCTGGCAGGCCAGGTGTTCGGTTACAAAAAAACGCTCTTTAAAGAGCGTGCTGTTCATTTAGAATTCGATAAGACCTAAACTTACCTGAAGGGCTTCATCCACTTTTTCCATCATTTCGTCATCGAGATGGGTAATTTTATCGGTTAGGCGCTGTTTGTCAATTGTGCGTATTTGTTCCAATAAGATGACCGAGTCTCGTTCAAAACCGTACCGCTTCGCATCAATTTCTACATGTGTTGGAAGCTTGGCTTTTTGGATCTGTGCTGTGATCGCTGCGATAATGACTGTGGGACTAAACCGATTCCCGATGTCGTTTTGGATGACCAGGACAGGGCGAACTCCGCCTTGCTCTGAACCAACAACTGGGGATAGGTCTGCAAAATAGACGTCACCACGTTTGACAATCAAAGGATTATCCTCCGCTGACTAGACGTTCAACTGTGTGTTCTGCCTCGTATTCTGCTTGAAATGCTTCAGATGCAATGGTCAGATTAATTTTGGCCATTTCCATATAGCCACGTCTCATGGATTCACGAATTTGTCTCTTTTTCTTCTCACGCAAAAACATTTTTGTTGCCTGATAAATAAATTCGCTGCGGTTTACGTTCTCTTGCTTAACAAATCCATCTAGTTCACTTAAAAGATGCTGCGGTAACTTTACCAAAATCTCCGTTGTTGCGCTGGATTCAGACACAAACATACACCTCCACCATCATCACTACATACCATTATTAAGTTCGTTATCTCTCTACCATTTCTAATCTTATCACTATTTATGCAAGATGCAAAGATAAATCCGCAATTCTTCTGTATTATCCGCCCAAAAAATAGTGTTTTATTCAGGTTTTTAGCCAAATTGAACAGGTTTGTTAATTATTGGTTGTGTCTTATAACAGCGAATTGTTTAAATCGACTACTTTGCCGTCCTGCCTATACAGTCGAGGGACCCTGGAAGAAATGATGCATGGGACTTCGTAGTTGATTGTTTCTAGCTTGCTGGCAATCTCATTGATCGAGATTGTCTCTTCTCCCTGGCTGCCAATCAGGGTCGCGATTGTCCCGACTGGAACTTCATTCGGAAGCTTCACCATGCATTGGTCCATGCAAATTCGCCCTATGATGGGCGATCTTTTGCCATCGACCAGTACTTCCTGGCCCTGAAGTCTGCGTATCCATCCATCAGCATACCCAATCGGAAGCGTTCCTACCCAAATTTCTTCTGGTGCTTCATAGGTTGCACCGTAGCTGACCTTTTCTCCTTTTTCCAGCTTCTTAACATGCACGAGCCTCGAATGGAGCGTAAATGCCTCCTGCAAATCTACCGGTAACTCTGGTTGTATTTCCATTGATGGCGCTAGTCCGTACATTGCAATCCCTACTCTTACAGCGTTGAACTGTGCATCTGCGTGCATCAAAGCTGCGGCACTATTGCTGCTGTGGACGACCGGAGGCTGCTTTTCCATCGCGCTCAGCATTTCCCTGAACAAGGCGAGCTGCTTGTTAAAATACGAATCATCCAGTTCATCCGCTGTCGCGTAGTGGGTGTATAGCCCGTGAAGCTGTAATCTCGCATCTTCTTCAATCAGTCTTTCAACTGCCTTCAATTCCTCGATAGACCTAATCCCGATCCGGCCCATTCCTGTATCTATTTTTATATGAAGCATAAGAGTTGAATCCTTTTTCAATACTTCCTGCGCTTTTACCAGCCATTCCTCCTGGAAAACGGTCAGAATGATCCCTTCTTCAGCGGCGATATTCACATCTTCAGGTCTGCTTGCCCCAAGCACGAGAATCGGAGCAGTAATCCGTTTTTTCCTTAACGCTAGCGCCTCATCCATGAACGCCACTGCAAGCATTGATGCTCCCGCTTCCAATGCCGCCTCGGCCACTTGCGAATCCCCGTGTCCGTAAGCATTGGCTTTCACAACTGCAATAAATTCAACATCCTCAGGCAGATGACCCTTGATCTCTCTTACATTCATCTTGACCCGATCCAGGTCAACCTCCGCCCATGTATCACGGTAAAAAAATCCTTGCTCCTCCAACGAAAACTCCACTTCCTTCAATCCGAACGTTATTTATATTGTTTTATTATCAAACCGAAAGAACTCAATGTCAAATGGATAATATATATGGGTTTTTGGAGCCCGAATTTCGAGGCGGAGATACGTGGATTAAGCTCTAGCACTCTTTATTCCGAATTCCTTAAAACTCGAATTTTATTCCTTAAAATCTGTTTTTATCCCTTAACCCATAAAAAAACAGGCCCAGGTTACACTGAGCCTGCATTCGGAATTTTATTTTTCCATATCAGCCAGGACGGATTTAGCCACCATTTCCAATTCTTCTGGTGATAGGTCTGTTGAAGCTAGCATATAATCGACTCCTAGATGGGTCCATGACACCGAAGTTTCGTTCATGGCACCGATTGTGAAACCAAGGTCGACAGGCTTTCCAGTCATGTTGATCGCAGAGGACATGGCAGGCATTGCGTCTGCTTTTTCCTGGATCAGCGTGAATGATTTTTCACCGTCATATGTGAGCACCACGCGCTTTCCGTTCTCTGTCGTAATTTCCTTTTCATCAATCAATGTCACGCCAGGGATTTCAGCGACTGGATACTTCACAGTGAATTCCTTGTCTTCACCTTCTGCCATAACCGGAACATCAAGCTGTGCACCTGTCATGTTTTTCTTCATATCAAACGCATCTTTATCAAAGCTTGCGTCGAATTTCACATCGGAGAATTCAACCGTAACGAGCGAATTACGGTCAGGGTCCATCACCTTGACGCTGACTGGCGCCAGGCTCTTTTTGTTCAGCTTGATTTCCTGGATCGGAAGCATTTTGTTGTTCTGATATCTTGTTTTCGTTTCGAACACATAATGTTCCTTCGTCGCCGAGAATTTCGCTTGCTTATCCTCGAGGATATCCATGATTAAAGATTCGTAAAGGTACGCCTGGCTGCTGTTTTTCGGCCAGTCGCTCTGGAATTTGAAGCTTTTGTTAAGGGCAGGCGTCAAAACAAATACTCCTTCTTCATTCCTGAGGATCATCTGGCTCTGGTCTTTCTGGGCATTCTTTAGGTTCACACGGTAAAATGACGGATCTTTGTGCCAAATCTCCACATCGTACACTTGAGGCTCGGTACCCATTTGCAATGTCATCTTTGCCTTAGCCTTGTAGCTCTTCAGATCTTCGAGCGTTCCATCCAACTCCTTAACCACAGATTCCTGTGATTTTGTCCCGCAGGCAGCCAGAGCAAATATAACCATGAGCCCGGCGAGAAGCAGCAATAACCTTTTCTTCATTCTTCCAACCCCTTTTAGTCTCATTTAAACGTGTAAAGGGAAAGAAAGGACAGGAATAAGACACTGGCTGCAAAATTGCTTGAGTAGTCTTCGTGCAGCCATGTTCTCGCCGCCCTAGCCTTGTCTCCCTTACTGCATTATGAATATATGAGACAACCTGGGCGAATATGCCCCCGAGATTGACAAGCACTTTAAATTTTTTCGATTACCACCTGCGCAATAGCGTATTGTTCACTGTGTGAAATCGAGAGGTGGACTCCCTCCATATAAGGCTTCGTGACAATAGGACGGCCGTGCGGGTCAGATTCGATTTCGATATCCATGAAGGACAATTCCTTGCCGATGCCAGTCCCTTTCGCTTTCGAAAAAGCTTCCTTTGCCGCCCAGCGACCAGCAAGGAATTCAATTCCTCTCCGCTCATTATATTGTCTGTAAACTTCTCGTTCTTTTTCTGTTAAAACTCGCTCTGGAAAACGCGGCTGTGATTCCACCAGTTTGCGGATCCTGCCAATTTCCACGATATCGATTCCCGTTCCGATAATCATTTTTTCAGTTCCCTTCTAAAAAAGATGAATGCCGCATAGAAAATAGTGTACAACTTTCGCCGATTAGGGCTATCCTTAAAATTAGGACTTTTACGCAAACGAACTCTATATTTTCAAATATCCGATCCTCACGACAAAGAGGACCGAGGAGGTTTCCATGTTTACAAGAACTGAAAGCTTGCGTGACTTCATCAGGCTTTACCCGGTTATTTCAATCATCATTACCATCCATATCTTATTATACTTGCTGACGGCATTGCCAATTTTTCCGAGTAAATACCTGTTTGGACTTTTAGCAGGTGTGAACCTGTACGTTGTGAACGGGGAGTACTGGCGGCTAGTCACACCCATTTTCATGCATGCAGGTTTTGCGCATATGCTGTTCAACAGTTTCTCACTCGTTCTGTTCGCCCCGGCACTCGAGCAGCTGCTTGGCAAAACTAAATTCATCCTGCTGTACTTGGCTACAGGCATCGCCGCAAACATCGCTACGCTGATCCTCGAGCCACTGACATACACACATGTCGGCTCGAGCGGGGCAATCTTCGGGCTGTTCGGTTTCTATATTTCTATCATAATGTTCCGAAAAGCCATGATGTCGCGTGAAAACTCCCAGACAATTATGACCATCGCCATTATTGCTGTAGTTATGACATTCGTCCAGTCGAATATCAATATTACCGCTCATATCTTTGGCATGCTCGCAGGCTTCCTGACCGGAGCCGCCATTTATAGAAGGTAATAAAAAGCGCCTCAGGGGCGCTTTTTTCGTTTCCAGCAAATTTATGATATGAACAAAGCGCGTTTACTCAGCGGTTTCATGTGAGTACCAATGATAAATCATGTCGACATGCCTTTTCTCAAGGTCAATGACTTTGCCGCCAGCACCGCCATGCCCTGACTTGACAATCGCCTCGACGGTAGCCAGATTCTTTTTCCGCTGAAAAAAGCTTTCTTTGACGCTGAAGGACTGGACTTTATTTTTCCTCATATACACTGTGCTCTTGACAATATTCCGGTATCGAAAGGTCAGCATTCCCTGATCAAGGCTCCAGCCTGCATCTTTATAGTTTAGGTAAGACCATAAAGCCGATATTGGAAGCAGGAGCAGCGCGCCAAAGCCCCAAGGTCTCAAAAACCAGATGGCAACAATGATGATCGGCAGCGTGAATAGCCAGCCTTTCAATAAGTATCTGCTGTAAGCCCGCTGTGGTGCTGGTGATATGCTGACACGGAAGTGGTACTCTGCCAAATGCGGTTCAAGCAGGCCGGGGATTTTTCTTTTTTTCACGATCGGCAAGATCAGCACCTTGGAACTTTCCTGGTCAAGTGCCGAACCTCCTGCACTTTCTACATATGCCGAAGCATAACCTAGCGGCTGCCTTATAAGGTTCTCACTGATGCGGACTGCCTGGATTCGGTTAAGCGGAATCGTAAACTGGCGTTTTTCCAGCAATCCACGTGTAATGACAAGATCATTATCCACTTTTCTCACGGTAAAATTAGCGTATTTCAGCATCGTGCCAAACAGGGCGATCATCCACGCAAGCAGGAACCCGAGAAAGACCACGACACTGATAAAAACGACACCGTTTTGGACAAAGTGCTCGACCCCGTCAAAAATCTGCTCATAAGGAATGAACTCTTCAAATTGGAAAACGAACGCAAACACCGCGGAAATGACAACACCGACTCCGCCTGATGTTGTCGCCAGCATCAATAACTCTGAAACCGACATTTTATATAGAAGGTCATCGGATGATTGCGGCTCTTCTTCTCCTTGTGGGATTTGTCCCGACTTTTTAATGGATACCAGATAGTCATGGATTGCTTGCGCATCCTGCTTTGTGATCGCCGTGAGGACCGCCTCTCCATCCTGCAGCCCCATTCCACCGGAGCCGGCTGTCTCCACCTTCACCTTTACAAGGCCGAATAGCCGCTGTAAAATTCCTTCTGATAAATCCAGGCTTTGGATTCGGTCGAATGGAATATAGCGCTTTTTCCTTACGATCAATCCGTATTCAATTCGCAATTCACCTTGCTCGATGCGATATGTAAACCTGTACCACGACAAAACTCCATAAACTAACACCAGCACTACAACACCAATCGAACCAATGAAGTAAAACAGATCCCAATCTGTTCCCCTGCTCCCGAAAACGACGAAGATCAGAAAAGGAATGATCATTTCCTTCAGCTGGCGGAGCGCATTGACGACAGCAGCGATCGGATGCAGCCTTTTCGGATCAGACATCTTCATCCGCCACCCTTGCAAGCCTTGAAATGGAAATCCTTAAATTTTCAGCTTCCTCCATATCAAGCGCAGGTATTTCATGGATGGTTGCAGCTGTTGAAACCGTCACCGTCGATAATCGGTATTTCCTCAGCAAAGGCCCCTGCTGTGTATCAACATGCTGGACACGGATCATCGGAATGAGCGTCCTCTTAATGATAAATACACCGTATTGAAGTTCAATTTCCTGCTCCCTCACTTCGTAGCGCCAGCGTTTCCAGCGCAAGGTCGGCAGTAAAATGATAAATAAATAGCTATATACAACAGCCACAGCTATTGCTGCAGCGATAATCCATTCAGGAAAATCAAAAATAAGCGTAATGGCGATCAGACCGCCCGCTAATACCCATACCACCAGGGAATGAAGGGTTGCTGCAATTTTCCATACAGTCAATGCCTGTTCGGAAATCCGCTTTTGCGGCTCAGAAATCGTCATAAAGTCTCCTCCCATTTTCCAATTAATAGCACCTTCCTAAGTATACAACAACAACACATATGTATGGCACTATATTGGGAGGAAAATGAGATATCCCGAATTATTTCATCATAAAGCTGCTGCCATCAATGACTTCAACTTCCGGCATTTGCTTTAATTCCTCAGCAAGTTTGAACAGAGCAAGATCCTTCTTTTTTGCTTCGATCATGCAGTGAATTTCCGGGACGGAGCCCTTTATCCCGTGAAGAAAATCCATGAACATCTCCGCATCCACATATTCGGCGTGCGCCCTGAACTCTTTTTCCGAGCGTGGACTTGAAATATGCATTTTCACTGGCAGCTTCGAGTGTTCCCATGTCCCGACGATCCGCCCCCATTGCTCCTGCCAATTAATGTCCTCATGATGGGCCAGGTGATGGTGATAATCGAACACCAGCGGGATCGCAAGCTTTTCGCATAGGTAAAGCGTATCGTGGAGCGTGAACGATGTATCATCATTTTCAAGCATGATCATGTCTTGCAGCCTTGTGGAAACCAGTCCCCAATTATGAATAAATTGCTCAAGCGCTTTTTCCCGGTTTTCATAAACGCCGCCCACATGGAGAACACAGCGATGCTCGGGGTCGATCTCCATTCCCTTCAATAACGCATGATGCATCGCAAGCGTCTTGATTGAATTGTTCAGAGTTTCAGGTTTCAACGTATTCAGCAGGACAAAATGGTCCGGGTGAAAATCAACACGCATCGGATTATCTTGTAAAAATTCTGCAATGTCCTTTAATGGCTCTTTTAACGCGCGCATATACTTCCAGTCGGAAAGCTCTTCATGATTGGCAAGTGGTATGAGCCTCGAGCTCAGCCGGAAAAAGTGAATCTCGTTCGCTTTGCTATGCCTTAATAGACGCAGACAGTTTTCAAGATTGGACACCGCAATTCTTTCCAGCTTATTAATGGCCGCTTCCCTGTCCTTAATTCCCTGGAATTGCTTGAAAGTCATCGTCTGTGACGGCGAAGCATTCTTCAGTTCCTCGCTCATCGCCACATAACCAAGCCTGACGATCGTCATTTCAGCCACCCCCCGTTTTTATTGGTAGTATGCCCAAATTCGTGGGATTGGGATTGGTAAAATTACTGCTTAGTATGAGGTTGGTCGAATTCATGTGAAATGTGAGTGAATTATCTTGAAAAGTGGTCGAACTATCTCGGAATGTGGTCGAATTTTTTTGAAATGTGGTCGAATTATCTTAGTTTTGGTCTATATTCCATTCAGAGGGCATGAAATAGCTGGTTGGATAGATCAAATTTCGAACTTACTTGGTCATTCACTTGAAAAAAGCACATAAAAAACCCCCGGTTCAATTAAAAACCGGGGATTTAATGTTTATTTTAGCGTGATGATCTTGATTTGTAGCTGCCGCCTTCTCTGCTGCCGCCGCCACCTGTGCGTTTTGTTCCAGAGCGTGGCTTATAAGGCTTTTTATTGCGTCCATCGCCGCCTCTGTTATCGTATCTTCTGCGGTCTCCTTGAGGCTTTTTGTCTCTTCTGTTTGGAAGAGGCTTTTCCTCAGTAAGCTTAACAGGAGTTGTATCAGGCTCTTTAGTCAGCATTTTCAATACGGAAGCAACGACTGTTTGAGCATCATGATTTTTCAAAAGCTCATCTGCAGCCTGGCGGTAGTATTGAAGGTTATTTGACTCGATTGTTTGTGTAATCTTGTCAACAACTGCTCTTTGCTGGCCTTCAAGTGCTTGGTCCAAGGTTGGAGCAGTCATTTTTTCCATACGGCGTTTAGTCGTTTTTTCCACTACATGAAGGTAAGAAGTCTCTCTGTGTGTAACGAATGTGATCGCCATACCCTCTTTACCTGCACGGCCAGTACGTCCGATACGGTGTACATAGCTTTCAGGGTCCTGCGGGATGTCGAAGTTGTAAACGTGCGTTACACCGGAAATATCAAGTCCACGAGCTGCCACGTCTGTCGCAACAAGCACGTCGATTGAACCTTCCTTGAACTTTCTTAAAACAGACATACGCTTCGCCTGCGTTAGGTCACCGTGGATTCCTTCTGCAGTATAGCCGCGCAGGTTCAACGCTTCAGCAAGCTCATCAACACGGCGCTTCGTGCGTCCGAAGATGATTGCTAATTCTGGAGATTGGATATCAAGCAGTCGAGTAAGAACATCAAACTTGTTCTTCTCCTGTACTTCAACATAGTATTGCTCGATCAAAGGAACTGTCATTTCCTTTGCTTTGACACGAACGACCTCAGGGTCCTTCATGAAGCGCTCAGCGATCTTGCGGATTGGTCCTGGCATTGTTGCCGAGAACAATAGTGTCTGGCGTTCGCTAGGGATTTTCGCAAGGATTGATTCGATATCTTCGATAAAGCCCATGTTCAGCATTTCATCTGCTTCGTCAAGGATGACAGTTTCGACATTATCAAGACGGATTGTCTTTCTGTTAATGTGGTCAAGAAGTCGTCCTGGCGTTCCGACGATGATGTGAGGCCCTTTTTTCAATGCACGGATCTGGCGGTTGATATCCTGGCCACCGTAGATTGCAAGAACGCCCACTCTCTTGCCAGCACCGATTTTGTATAATTCCTCGGAAACCTGGATTGCCAATTCACGAGTTGGCGCGATGATGATTCCCTGGATAGTATGGTTTTCTTTCTTGATTTTTTCCACTAGAGGAATACCGAAAGCAGCAGTCTTACCAGTACCTGTCTGCGCCTGGCCAATCACGTCTTTATTCTGAAGGCTGATTGGAATCGTCTCTGCCTGAATTGGCGTTGCTTCCTCAAAACCCATATTCTTTACAGCTTTTAATGTTGCGGGGCTAATGCCCATGTCTTGGAACATTGTCAACTTTGCTCATTCTCCTTTATGTTCACATTTATCCCGCACCGGCTTCTCGCCAATGCTTCGTTTATTTTAAGTGGCTGTTTAAGGATCCAAACCATTTCTGATTCTGGTCAAATTTATCGTACCTGTGCGGCAAAATAGGTGTTCGCACCTTGTGTTTTAAGCAGGGCTGAATCAGCATATACAATCGTAAGCTGAAGCACAGAACCTGAAATATTAGCAAAAAAAGACATTCTCCAACACGGGAGTATGTCCGCTTAAAGGATTTTCTCAGTTAGACACTCAATATTCATCATACCATCTTTAGGAAGGAAAAGCAATTTTTGAGGAATTGCTTCAGTTCCTAATTTCTTCTCTCGGTTTGGAGGTCAAAAAATCATATACCTCGTCAAATAAGTGTTCTTTTTCATCACAGTGACAAATCAGATGTTTGGAGTTCTTATAAAAAATCAGCCGTTTTTCTTTTGCGCCAATATTTTCATATAAGTAATGGGCGCTTTTCGGGGGGACGATGCCGTCACTCTCACCTTGCGCGATCAATGTAGGCACCTTCACATCGTTGAGAATAGGCTTGATTTTGCTCACAAGCCTGCGAAACTGCAAGGTAGCGGTCATGGGTGTTTCTTTAATTTTTCTTGTGTAACGCTTGAATAACTCATTTTCTTTTAATTTTCCTTTTACCGTGTCCCTCATCATTTCCTTGATGTCAGAAGCAAGCTGTTTCGGATTTACATAATAAGCAGCCGCACTGAGCAGGACAAGCTTGTCAACCCGATAATTCGAGGCGAGATAGCTGGCAATCAGCCCGCCCATCGAAAATCCGACAACATACACGGTATCACACTTTTTCAATAGCGCCTTAAGTTCATTCTCGGCATGATCAAGCCACTCATGATGCTTGATTCCCTTCAATCTAAGCTCATCTCCATGGCCAGGCAGGGTTGGAACAACTATTTTCCAGTCGGTCCTCTCTTTCAATGACTGGGCAAGTGGTTCAACCTCGAATGGAGACCCGGTAAAACCATGTATCAACAGACAACCTATCATAACCAATCACCCATTAGTTTTTCTCGTATTTAATCTTTCCCCATTTTAAATCATTTAACCCGAAAATTCCTTTATAATGCCTTTTGTAATCATATCGTTAAAAAGAACAAAAAGCGCAAGCGCCTCGTTCAGCCCCGACAAGGGGTGGAGGGCCGACCGGTGAAGTCGTTCTTTGACTTTATTGGGCAGACCGAAACCGAAAAGTATAGCCGACTGTCCAGAAACGCAGAAACTGGAGACTCCGTCAAAGAAGCGCTTTATGCTTCTGCCGGCGGAGTTGAAGTTTCGGAGTTTCTAGGAGGCGACACTAGACAAGCGTCTCGAGGAGTTAGGAGCCGCAGCTAGACAAGCGACTCGAGGGGCTAGGCGCTGGAGCTGGATTAAGAAAAAGCACATAGTTATGCACAACGAAATTATTTTATAATTTCCTCTACAACAATAAGATGCCCTGGCAGGCAGGACATCTTTTGTGGGTCATTATTTCTGTAATGCATGGACGACTTCTTCGAGCGCCATTCCACGTGAACCTTTTACAAGAACGATTGTTTCCCCTGTTACGTATCTCTTCAGTTCATTGCTCAGCTGCTGTTTATCCTGGAATGAAAATGCTCTGTCGTCGCCAAGGACTTCCTTTGCACCTCTGGCAATTGATTCGCTGAGCTTTCCATATGTGAAAACATAGGCGATTTTTTCAGCATCCAGAGAAGCTCCGACTTTGTAATGATATTCTTCCTCCAACGGCCCTAGTTCAAGCATGTCACCAAGCACAAGGATTTTTCGGCTGTATCCTGAAAGATCGGCAACAAGGTCAATTGCTGCCTTCATGGATGTCGGACTCGCATTGTAGGCATCATTGATGATTTTTTCACCATGAGCACCCTCGGAAAGCTCCATCCTCATATTCGTCAGTTTCAAGCTCGCGAAGCCGTCATTCATTTTTTCAAAAGGAACGCCAATGAATTCTGCTGCAAGCATGGCTGCCAGCGCATTAAGGATATTATGGTTGCCGAGTACCGGCAGATAGAAGGTTTCTTCACCGGCGTTCGTCTTGAATTTGTTACCATTTTCGATCGATTCGATGCTGACCGGATAAAGGTCATTATCCTGGCTTGCACCAAAGGTTTTCAGCTGACCATTACCTGTATAATCCTTCAGCCTTTCTTGCAAAAGCGGCTCGTCTCCATGGAATATGATCAGTCCATTTTCCTGAAGGCCATCGATGATTTCAAGCTTCGCATCAGCAATCGCTTCCCTTGAGCCAAGGTCGAGCAGATGCGATTCACCGATATTTGTGATGATTACGGCATCCGGCCGGCCCATTTTCGTTAAAAATTCAATCTCACCTTTGCTGCTCATACCCATCTCAAGCACGGCGACTTCCGTTTCTTCTCGCAAACGAAGAAGTGTAAGCGGAAGGCCAAGGTGGTTATTGAAGTTTCCTTCCGTCTTTTGCACCTTGTATTTTTGCGCCAGCAGATTTGCCGTCATGTCCTTCGTTGTCGTTTTTCCGTTGCTGCCGGTAATCCCGACAACCTTGATATCTAAGGAGTTGCGATAGCTTCTTGCCAGTTCCTGCAAGGCAGTAGTTGTGTCTTCCACAATGATGATCGGCAAATCCTCCGGAGGATTCGGGACATCTTTTTGCCAAAATGCCGCTGAAGCTCCTCCATTCTCGATGACATCCGCAACAAAATTGTGGCCATCTGTCCGAGCCCCTTTAAAAGGAACAAATAAATTTCCTGCTTCAATTTTACGAGTGTCGATTGAAACGCCTTTAACGATGACATCGCCGTATTGACTTACATCATTCAACGCTCCTGCCATTTTGGCGATTTCTGATATTGGTTTTTGGATCATATTCATATCCTCCTGAAATAAAGGGACACGGCCAAGCCGTATCCCTGGATAATCTATGTGTTAAAAAGTATATTTGATCTTCTGTTTTTCAGCGTGGCGTTCGATTCCAAGGTTCACGAGCTTTTCAATTAATTGAGGGTATTCAACGCCGGTATGCTTCCACAGTAACGGGAACATGCTGAATGGCGTAAAACCAGGCATTGTATTGACTTCATTGATCAGAAGCTGGCCATCCTTTGTCAGGAAGAAATCGGCGCGGACAAGGCCTGAGCAATCCAGCGCCTTGAAAGCAGTGATTGCCATTTCTTTCAGGTCAGCATATTGCTGCTCCGTGATTTCAGCAGGAATGATCATCGCTGTATCGCCATCTTCATATTTCGCTTTGTAATCATAGAAATCCTTCTTAGGGACGATTTCGCCAACTACCGAGCATTCAGGTTCATCATTGCCAAGAACGCCTATTTCAATTTCACGCGCGACGACACCCTGTTCAATGATGATTTTACGGTCGAATTGGAAGGCTTCTTTGAACGCTTCCTCAAGCTCCTGCTTGCTGGAAGCCTTGCTGATTCCTACGCTTGATCCAAGGTTGGCCGGCTTTACAAAACATGGGTAGCCTAGTCTTTCTTCCACAAGGCCGTATATCTTTTCACTGTCCTTTTCCCACTCACTTCTTAGAGCGGACACATAGTCCACCTGAGGCAGTCCCGCCTGTGCAAAAACATTTTTCATGACGATTTTATCCATGCCTGCAGCTGAAGCAAGGACACCATTGCCAACGTAAGGAAGGTTCAATAATTCAAGCAAGCCTTGAACCGTTCCATCCTCACCGTTTGGTCCGTGAAGCAATGGGAAGATGACATCAAGAGTGTTCCCGGATTCTGCACCGCCCGCCTGGAATAATGCCGGTGTAAATGAAGGAGTCGGCAGGTTGGAGTTATCGGAAAACTCAAGCGCCTTTACATTCTCTGCAGGAGCGCCGAGCTGAGAACCCTTGACCCATTCTCCTTCCTCCGTTATGTATATAGGATAAATCTCGAATTTTTCAAAATCCAATGCTTTCGTCACAGCCAAAGCCGTCTGCATCGATACTTTATGTTCAGCCGATTTGCCGCCATACAGCAGCCCGATTCTTGTCTTCATAAAAATAGACCTCCAATAAAATTCAATCCGTTTATTATTTTACCACTTTATTTTTTAATTAAGGAATTGTTATCAATATTTAATATTTGCTCTCCAGCTATACTATTTCCTGTTTTGACAGCATGAAACCTGCAGCCAAGATAAAATTTCCAATAGACATAGATTCTTGATGAAAATGCCTAATTTACCATATGAAAGATTTGATAAGTCTGTGAATGACCAAACCCCTGTTTTAATAATTGTTAACATGCATTCAAAGAAAAAACGCTCAGATGCATCTGAGCGCAGCTTATTTTACGATTAACACAGGTGCTTTTACTCGTTTAGCGACTTTATGGCTGACGCTGCCAAGGACCATTTCCTGCAGGCCGTTCAAGCCGCGGCTGCCGACGACGACAACATCAAATTGATTTTTGTTAGCATAGTCGACAATTGCTGGACCTGGTTCACCGAGCAATTTTTCATACCTGAAGTTCAAGCTCTCTTCTTCTAGCATGTTGGTTACTGGCTGGAGCCTGATTTTTCTTTTTTCCTCGACGACCGCACGATCCGCATTATGAAGAACGTCCTCTTTAGATGTTTGTCCATCGACTACATATACCACTGTTATTTCACTATCGCCGCTAAGTTTCGCTAATTCCACCGCTTTTTTTGCCGCGCGCACTGAATGGTCAGAACCATCAGAAGCTAACAAGATTCTTTTAAACATGCCATTCCTCCCGAATTTATTTCATTATCTTATATATAAAGAAAGCACGCTGATTCGTCAACGTGCTTTCCTAGGATATATTTTACGTTTTAATGTCCGGACAGCTTGGCACCTTCCTGTTTGTGAACGGCTAGCTTGTCAATCAAGTGTGAACTTGGTTCATTGAGGCCATGCAAGCGGACCAAAGTTCCATTCTCTCTTAATTTAATGACGATTTTATCAATTGCAGCAACTGCTGAGTCATCCCAAACATGGGCATGTGTCAGGTCGATTACGACTTCTTTGGCTGATTCTTTCAAATCGAAGGATTCAACCAAGTCCGTTACTGATGCGAAGAATACTTGTCCAGTTACGAAATACGTACGGCGACTCATTGCAACATCAAATGTTGATGTGACTTTCACCTTGGAGATTTTCGCTACGAAGAAAATTGCACTCAAGATGATTCCGGCGAATACACCTTTTGATAGGTCATGGGTGAAAACTGTTGTTACAGTAGTGACAACCAAGACAATTGAATCTGTAACAGGGGTCTTTGCCATACCTTTGATTGATGACCAGTCGAACGTTCCGATTGATACCATGATCATGACGCCAACAAGTGCTGCCATCGGAATTTGCACGACAATATTACCTAGAACAATAATCAGGAACATCAAGAAAGTACCGGCGACAAGAGCAGACAATCTGCCTCGGCCGCCAGATTTAACGTTAATTACGGACTGGCCAATCATTGCGCAGCCTGCCATACCGCCGAATAATCCTGCAACGATATTCGCAATCCCCTGGCCGCGGCTTTCTTTGTTCTTATCACTAGAAGTATCAGTCATATCATCGACGATCGAAGCAGTCAGCAATGATTCAAGCAAGCCGACAATCGCCAAAGCCAATGAGTAAGGGAAAATAATTTTTAACGTTTCAAGGTTAAAAGGTACATTTGGAATCAAGAATGTTGGCAATGCTGAAGTCAGATTCCCCATATCACCAACTGTTCTTACATCACTCTTTGTCATAAGTGCTAACACCGTAATGACGATAATCGCCACAAGCGGAGACGGAACAGCCTTAGTAATACGCGGGAAGAGATAAATGATTGCAAGCGCGCCCGCCACCATTGCATACATTACCCATGTTGCGTCTACAAACTGCTCTAGCTGTGCCATGAAAATCAAAATTGCAAGTGCGTTAACGAAGCCAATCATAACGGAACGCGGAATGAACTTCATGAACCTCGCTAATTTAAACACACCAAACAGAATCTGCAGGAGACCTGTCAAAATCGTAGCTGCCATTAAATATTGCAAACCATGGTCAGCAACAAGCGTCACCATCAACAGCGCCATCGCACCGGTCGCTGCTGAAATCATGCCAGGACGGCCGCCGACAATCGCGATTGTCACAGCAATCGCAAATGAAGCGTAAAGTCCTACCATTGGGTCAACGCCAGCAATAATCGAAAAGGCGATCGCTTCAGGAATCAAAGCAAGCGCAACGACGATTCCCGCAAGGATATCTCCTTTAACGTTGCCAAACCATTGTTCTTTAATTGTAGTAGTATTCAAGTAAACACCCCTTAATAGTTTTTGTGGCTTCCTACTCTCAAGCAAGCCGGGTCCGATAAAAACAGAATTTATCATAACATATTTATAAAAACTAGCAACCATTGTTGTAAGCGTTGTATTTCATGTTTTCCTACAAATATCGATTGATATCTCCATTTTTCACATAGATACGTTAAAAACCTTAAATTGTAAAATCGCCATTCTTGCTTTGCTTCCTTCAAGCTTGAAAGGCTTTCTATGCTACTTTTTTATACTCCTTCCCAATTGGGACTTATAGAATGTTTCTATGTGACCTTTTTCTGCTTACAACCACAATTTGGGCTTATAGAACTTTTCTATGTGACCTTTTTCAGGTTCCTGCACCAATTTGGGCTCATAGAACTTTTCTATGTGACCTTTTTTTGATTCCGACCCCAATTTGGGCTTATAGAACTTTTCTATGTGACCTTTTTTCGCTTCCTGCACCAATTCGGGCTTATAGAACTTTTCTGTGTGACCTTTTTCTACTTACAACCACAATTTGGGCTTATAGAACTTTCCTATGTGACCTTTTTCGGGTTCCTACACCAATTCGGGCTTATAGAATGTTTCTATGTGATCTTTTTTCGCTTCCTGCACCAATTCGGGCTTATAGAACTTTTCTATGTGACCTTTTTTCGCTTCCTGCACCAATTCGGGCTTATAGTACTTTTGTGTGTGACCTTTTTTTACTTACTACGACAATTTGGGCTTATAGAACTTTCCTATGTGACCTTTTTCGGGTTCCTACACCAATTCGGGCTTATAGAATGTTTCTATGTGATCTTTTTTCGCTTCCTGCACCAATTCGGGCTTATAGAACTCTTCTATGTGACCTTTTTCGGGTTCCTACACCAATTCGGGCTTATAGAACTTTTCTATGTGACCTTTTTTCGCTTCTTGCACCAATTTGAGCTTATAGAATGTTTCTATGTGACCTTTTTTCGCTTCCTGCGCCAATTCGGGCTTATAGAACTTTTCTATGTGACCTTTTTCGGGCTGGGCCTATAGTATTAACTCTACATCCCTCTTTTGGCATTCAATATCAATTTTGACTAAAAGAAAAAATTCCTGCAGTCAAAAAACTGCAGGAATCGTGGTCACCCAATCGGGGTGCATATTTCAATGTAATGGCCATCCGGATCGGCTGCATAGGCAACGACCTGGCCCCATGGTTTTTCGGTTGGCTCGAGCAGGATTGGGCCCCCTGCTGAACGCAGTTTCTCCACTGTTCCTGCAACATCCTCTGTTACGAATCCGAGCTCGAAGGTTTGTTCCTTCCTTACTCCATCCGGGATTGGGAGTGTTGTGATTTCACGGCCGCCTTCCCTTGTATTCATCGATAGGACGGTATTGCCGGTTTCGTACTCGATATAGGTGCCAAATTCATTTCGAAGTTTAAGGCCAAGCAGCTCACCGTAAAAATGCTTTGTTTTTTCCAGATCAGCCACATATAAAATGACATAGCCCATTTTCAATTCCATCATCATCACCTCTAAAAAAAGAATTCGAGACTCAATGATATAATTCCTTCATTTAATGCTTGAACGCGGCTTTACTGGCTCTGTACTTCAATATCGCTTCCTTCGTGCAGGTATAAATCCCTTCACTGATCAGCTTGCCGAGCGGGGTGGCAGTACCTGCATAGGAAATTGACTCCCCCTGCTGTGTTGCAGCAATGCAAATGCTGTCTGTCGAAATGCCAGCTGGCTGGCCAGAAATACCAGCCCCACTTCCCTCAAGCTCATTCAAAACGCTTATTTTCGCTTCTGCCGCGGTCATTGCGCTCTGGATAAAAGCCTCCTCGGAAATCCTGCCGTTAATGAACAGCCATGTATTGATATTCCGCGGTCTGTCACGATGGGTATTCCCGGCCGAGACAATGATGAAAATGGAAAGGCCGTCAGCCTCAAACAGTTGGTATGATGCTGTCTCTGCGGGTACAGCCGTCATCATCCCCACTGTCTCGCTTGGCAGGAAGCCATTCTCCTGCAAATACTCAGCCATTTCCGCCTTATGGTCGCTGCAGTCATACTCCATCGGAACAACCCGGTGTACGAACGAACTGTGCCAGCCGATCCCGGCACCGGTGATTCCGGAAGACATCGTCCTCAATTTCACCGGTGACTGGAGGACAATCCTGTCCTGCCCGACATCGAGAAACCTGGCGTCTATTTTAAAATCAACCTCATGACCACCATCCTCTTCGGGAACCAGCAGCAATTGCGGCTTGGCAATTTCCGGGTGCGGATGGTTTTTGATCTGGGTTTTATATACTTTTTTAATTCGTTCTTCCTTTAAAACCTCAGCAGGAGTATCAACTATCAAAACTTCCCCATTTTCCATCAACAGCAGCCTGTCACAATATAATGAAGCCAGATTCAAGTCATGAAAAATCGAGACAACCGTCAATTCCTCTTCCGCCGCCCATTTTTTCAGCAAGTCGAGCAATTCCTTTTGGAAGCTGAGGTCGAGGTGGTTCGTTGGCTCATCAAGCAGGAGGATCCTGGGCTGCTGAGCAAGCGCCTGCGCGAGAAATACCCGCTGCTTTTCACCGCCGGACAATTCCACGATCGATTTGTCCTGAAGGCGAGTTATCCCTGTCTGGTCCATCACCTTCTGGACAATCTGTTCATCCTCATCACGCCAGCTATTGAACCAGCCTTTCTGGTGTGCATAGCGTCCGAGTGAAACGGTTTCTTTTACCGAATAAGGAAAGGCCTGTTCACCGTGCTGAGGCAGGACGGCTATCATCCTTGCAAGCTGCTTTGGTGAGTATTGAGTCAACGGACGCCCATCAACATTGATAGAACCTTCTCTGAAATCCAGAGCTCCGCTGATCATTTTTAAAAGCGTTGTTTTTCCGCTGCCATTAGGGCCAAGGATTCCAAACAACTCCCCTTTTCCAACCTCAAAATTGATTCCTTTTAACACCTCTCCGCCCGCATATCCGCCTGTCAAATTCTCCACATTAATCATCGGCCAGCACTTCTTTCCTTACGATTTCTCATTAAAATCAATGCAAAAACCGGAGCTCCTATCAAGGCCGTGATCACGCCAATCGGTAATTCTGATGGCGCGATGATTGTCCTCGATACAAGGTCGGCAAGAATCAGGAAGCCGCTGCCAATCAAAACGGATAGCGGCAGTAAATGACGATGGTCCGGCCCCCAGACTGTCCTTGTCAGATGCGGGATGACGAGACCGACAAAGCCGATAGTCCCTGATACCGCAACTGCTGAGCCAGTTAAAAGAGAACCAGACAATAAAATCAGCAGTTTGCGGCGCTCGACATTGACACCAAGGTGCTGCGCCCGTTCCTCACCGAAGGACATTGCATTTAATTCCCTGGTATTTGCCAGCAAAATCACCAAACCAATAATAAAGAAAGGAAAAATAATTTTGATGTACTCCCAACCGCGCATCGAGACACTGCCAAGCAGCCAGCCAATGATTTGCCGCAGCTCCTCGCCGGAAAGCGCGATCATCAATGATATGAATGACCCGAGAAATGAACTTAAAATAATTCCAGTCAATATAATCGTCTCAACTCTGAGCAGCCTGTCGACTCTCCGGGCAAAAAACAGCACAAACAACACGGTTGCGAATGCGAACAAAATGCTCAGCACCGGCAACGTGAATGCCCCGAGAAGCGGTAATGAGATTCCAAAAAACAGCGTGATGACCGCACCTATTGAAGCTCCTGATGAAATCCCCAGTGTATATGGGTCAGCTAGCGGATTGCGGAGCAGGCCCTGGAACGCCGCACCGGCAATTGCCAGGGACGCACCGACGAGTCCTGCCAGCAAGACGCGCGGCAGTCTGATATCCATGACAATGCTTTCATGCATCGAATCGATTCCCTGGCCCTGAAAGCGGAAAATCTCAGCACCAATGATTTCAATAATAGCGGGTACAGGGATGGAAACCGTTCCGATTGATATGCCCAACAGCATCGAAATGATCAAAAATGCTGTTGAAATGATATATGCAAACCCTTTATTATTTAAAAACGTCCGGATAAATGGCTTTTGCAAGCTCCTCTGCTCCTTCAGCGAGCCTTGGGCCTGAACGGGTTACGAGGTCAGAGTGAACATCGAATACCTGCTGGTCCTTGACTGCTTTTACATTATTCCAGCCTGCTCGGGCAAGAACCTGTTCGATCGGCTTTTCTGTGTAGTAACCATAGGTTGTCACAATAACATCGGGATTACGCTCAACGATTGCTTCCGGGTCAACCTTCGGCCAGCCCTCCATATCTCCGGCTGCATTCTTTGCTCCAATCAACTCAAGCATTTCATTAATGAAGGTATTTTTGCCGGCTGTGTAGATTTCCGGTTCAGGGGAAACCTCGACAAATACTGTCTTCTGCTCCTCAGGTTTGATGGCTTCGGCTTTCTTCTTCAGTTCTGCAAAACTGTTTTTCATATTTTCAATAAGTTCATCTGCCTTATCTGTTTCACCGATGGCCTGGCCAATCATTTCAATTGATTGATACACTTCTTCAAATGACTGCGCATCGTTCACAACAACAACAGCAATTCCTGCGTCCTTCAATTGCTGAAGGCCTTCTTTTACAGTGTCCGCTGTAGACCCGGGGGCAAGGACGAGGTCTGGCTTCAGAGAAATCATTTTCTCAATATTGAATTCCATACCTCCGATTTTTTCCTTCGACATTACTTCCTCTGGGTAATTGTCGAAATCCGTGACACCGACGATCGCATCTCCGCTGTCGAGCGCGTAAACGATCTCAGTGTTGCTCGGAATCAGGGAGATGATCTTTTCTGGCTTTTCTTCAATGACAACTTCTTCATCAAGCGCATCTTTTACAGTGACGGGGAAACCCGACTTTTGCTCCTGCGCAGTTTTTTCGCCTTCATTCTTTTCAGGCTGTGCTTCAGTACCACAGCCAACCAGGATCATGACTGCTGCCATCATCAACAATAATATTTTTTTCATTTGCTTCTCCTCCAATTTTTCAATAAAAAAACATCTCCACCTGAAGGGGAGATGTCCGAGTAAGCAAATGTTTTTATCATCATAAAAGACATAGAGCCTGTCGGCACCTCCCTATCCTCGTAGGTTTGTTGGTGCAATGGACAGGCAGGTCTCCTGGCTCATGGTCAATGCTCGCTGCGCCTTCCCATACATTTGTACAGTGGCATTTGCAGCTTGCTCCCATTTACAGTGGCGGGACCGCGTTGGATTTTCACCAACTTCCCTATTAAGTCTTGTTTAAAAAGACACCCGTTCATTTCGATATGTAATTTTCCGCTAAATCCCATTATACACGATTTGCCAAAAATTGCTCCAAAAATTTTGCTTTTTCGACTATATTAGGGGGCTCTTTTCTCAAACTTTGTTGCTATTGACTACAAAATAGGATTGTATTACCTAAGTTTCTTTACAAAATTGACGCTTTAGTACCGACTTACAAAATGACTTTTATCACGTTAAAATCGGCTTTAGGATTTTAACAACAATCTTTACAAAAACAGCTTTATTGGGCTAGCAGACTCCATTCTTTCACTTTTTTATCAAAGACAAGCCTGCCGTCCGGATTGCTGCGGCTTGCTTCTTTATATTCATCATGCATGTCATCCATATTGGCAAAATCTCCGATGATCCAAATCGGTATTTCAATTCTGTTGCGGTTTTGCTGGATGTTTTTCAGCGAAAAAACCGCTCCTTCTTTTAATGCCGGCGTCAATGATTTCAGGATCTCCTTGCTGACAGCTGGATAGGACTTCTTTTTCCTGATCCCGAGCAGTGTTTTTTCTGGTTTCATTTCCCCAAGCTTTCCAGAAAGAACCGTTCCTAGCATCCTAAAAAAATCATTGAAGTTGCGGTAATATATTTTGTTGAACCAGCCATCCTCATGGGAAAGGTAAACAAAGCGATTATCGAGCTGGTTATAAAATGGCTGTTTCAAATGGTGCTTGATATGGCCTAGATAAAGAAGCTCGGCAATCTCCTGGGCTGTCAGCACATTCAGCGCTTCCACATCCTCAAAATCGATCCAGCAAAAATCCCCGTATGCATGGACATTTGCTGAGACCAACTTTTCGACGCTGTCTTCAGGTACATATTCAAATAAGGTATGTCTATTGAACTCACCATCCTCATAGCGATGCTTCAACAGCAGCAAATGGTTAAGCGAATCAGACAATGACCTTGCAAATTCATGGAATTCCATACCATGCGAGAGCACGTACTGGTCCCGCTCGTTCAAGTGGACATATAGTAAATCCCTGCTATAAGGATGGTTCTTTTTCAAAGGCACAACCTCCCGGAAAATTCTCAGCTGCATGATTGCCAGAGGCACTCTGACTCCGTACAAATAACACTCCTTCCATTCTAACAAAAACACATGAAAATATCTTATTCTGACTCTTCAAAAACATAATTATTATCGTACTAACACGTTAAAAGAATCCCTATTACAAAAGAAACTATTCTCCCATTTAATTCGTCTATTAATTACACAGGGAAATGTTACCTTATCAGGGATTGTAAGGATAATTCAACTCTGCTAGCATAATATTGTAAAAACGGATTGAGACAGGGTGTAGCAAATGGAAAAGCCTATTAAAAAATTTGATCGGTTTGATTGGACATTGACGCTCCTTTTATTGTTGTTCTTTTTGACAAGCTGCTTCGCGATTTACAGCGCACAGAGAACAGGCCAATATGTTGGACAGAACTTTTTATACAAACAAATCTTTTGGTACGTCGTTGGGTCAGGGATCATTGGGGTTGTGATGATGTTCGACAGTGAACAGTACCGCAAGCTCAGCTGGTATTTGTACGGCTTCGGAGTCTTCCTGCTTATCTTCTTATTTTTCGCTCCTGCCAGCATAGCCGAGGAAAGGAATGGCGCAAAAAGCTGGTTTTTCATCGAGCCATTCGGTTCCATCCAGCCTTCAGAATTCATGAAAGTCTTTCTGATTCTTGCGCTTAGCAGCACGATTTATGCCCACCATAAAAAGCATACAAGAAAGACACTTCAGACTGACTTCCTGCTTTTCATCAAGCTTGGTTTCATAACCGGCTTGCCACTCGGAATGATTATGCTGCAGCCTGACCTGGGAACCTCTCTCGTCGTGCTTGCGATTTTCACCGGAATCATCCTTGTATCAGGTATCACCTGGAAAATCATCCTGCCGCTTTATGGCGGAGGTGCGGCACTAGGAGGAGGCATATTGTATCTCGTCATTTGGAAACCGGAAATCCTAAAGGAATACCTGGGTGTAAAAACGTATCAGTTTGGGCGCATTTATGCGTGGCTTGACCCAGAGAGCTACCCTGAATATGGCTACCATCTCCAAAAATCCCTCAGTGCCATTGGTTCCGGCATGCTTACAGGAAAAGGGATCAATGGAAGTGAAGTCTATATTCCAGAAAGCCATACAGATTTCATTTTCAGCGTCATTGGCGAAGAATTTGGCTTTGCAGGCGGCAGCTTTGTCATCAGCCTTTACTTCTTGTTAATCTATCATTTGACAAAAACTGCTCTGGATACGAATGATCCATTCAATACCTACATCAGCGCGGGTGTCATCAGCATGATCACCTTCCACGTCTTTCAGAATATTGGGATGACGATCCAGCTGCTCCCGATTACCGGTATCCCACTGCCATTCATCAGTTACGGAGGCAGTTCGCTTATGGGCAATATGCTGGCGATGGGATTGATTTACGGCATTCGGTTCCATCATAAAACATACATGTTTGCCTCTAAAGACAGGAGTTTTGATATATGAAGCTAGTAAGCCATTACCGTGAGAATGAAACTTTGAGAAAAAGCTTCATGCAGCTGGCACTTGGTGTTTTCGGAATTGATTTTGAAAGCTGGCATGAACATGGATATTGGGGAGAGCGATACATCCCTTTCTCTTTTGCTGATGGCGACCGGATAGTTGCCAATGTATCAGTCAACGAGCTCGATTTTATTATTGAAGGAAAAAGCTATCAAGCCCTGCAGATTGGCACCGTCATGACCCATCCGGAATATCGGGGCAAGGGCCTGTCCGCTGGCTTAATGAACCAAGTTTTGGATGCCTATCAGGGGAAATATGATTTTATGTACCTGTTCGCAAATGACAGCGTGCTGGATTTTTACCCGAAGTTTGGCTTTGAAAAAGTTGATGAGTATCTGTATTCGACAAAGGTTTCTGCTGGGCACAGGCCAATTGTTTTGAGGAAACTCGAGTTGGCACGTGACCTTGCACTTATCGAAAAAGCGGTTTACAGAAGAGTGCCAGTTTCAGAAACCTTTTCGACTGCCAATTCCTCCGGGATTACTATGTACCATATCCTGAATGTTTTTCCTGAACATCTTTACTACCATCCAGAAGAAGACGCGGTTGTAATTTTCACAAAGGAAAACCGCCTTGTCCAGCTGTATGATGTTATCAGTACATCGCCTGTTAATATTAAAAACATTGTCGATTGCTTTGGAGAAGCAGACGAAATTGAATTCCACTTCACACCTGATAACAAAGACCTCCAGTTTCAGCGGTGTCCTTTTAAAAGAGATGGAGCATTATTTGTAAAAAGGAGACCAGGACTGGAGCTTCCTAAGTTCAGAAAACATCCATTCACCTCGGAAGCTTAAATAGAAAAAAGGCTGACCACCAGCTCAGCCTTTTTTCATTACCCTTGTTTTAAGTAGTGATTTTACAAAAAAATACACAATGAATATTCCAATGATCAAAAGCCCAGTTTTATTCAAATCAAACAACTTCAGCAAAGCCCCTGCCAGAGTTGCAAGATAAAGCAGGCCAAGCATCGCGTTCATTTCCCTATTTTCAAAATAACCAGTCATTCTTGCGCCGAACTGGGAGCCGACAAGCGTGCCAGCAATCAGCATCAATCCAATGATGTAATTGATCTCAGTATTGACCGCATAGGAAATGAACCCCACTGAAACGATGAGCAATACCGCAAATAAACTCGTTCCGACTGCCTTCTTCGGATCGAAGCCCAGCGATGTAATGATCAGCGGTACGATGATGAACCCGCCGCCCACTCCCAGTGTTGCAGAAACAAAACCACCGACAAAGCCAACCGCCAATAGCTTTGTTATTGAAAAAGAAGTTGGGGCAGGGTTCCCGTCGTCTGCCTTTTTGCCCTGACGAATCATTTTAATCGCGAAATATAACAGGAGTATAATATAGAAGAATGGAATGACGACTTCATCCCACCCTCGCGCTTCAAGAGCATATACAAGCGGCCTTGCCAGCTGCGTCGCAACAATACCGCTTGCCCCCATGATCAACCCCTCTTTCCAAAGGATATTCTTCAGGCGGATATGCGCTGTAATTCCAGAAATGGATGTGCCCACAGTAAAAAACAAACTTGTCGTGATTGCCTCTAGCGGCGAAAAACCGATCAACAGTAAAATGGGCGTCAGGATAAAGCCGCCTCCCACACCGAAAAATCCAGACAGGACACTGATCAAGCCGCCCAGCAGCAAATAGATTGTGTATTCCATAGACAACTCCCTCTTTAAATCGAGTTCCTTTATAGAGTACCACTTTTATCCTTTAAATAAATGATCGCTGACTTATCTCTTACCTACGGCCGCTTAAAACCCGCCCATGGAATGCGATCATCTCATAGCTGAAATAGTTGGCTCTAGCAGAATTAAACATGGTATACTTTTTACTAGGCTCATTTTGCGGCCTTCCTATAACAACTTAAAGGAGATACTGCTTAATGTCTGAATGGATACATGCGTTTGAAGAATGGCTGCTTGAATTTGGTTCCTGGGGACTATTCTTCGTGTCTTTCCTGGAATCTTCCTTTTTCCCGATCCCGCCTGATGTCTTGATGATCCCAATGGGCATCGCGAACCCTGACCGAGCATTGTGGTACGCATTCATCACAACAGCCGGATCCGTGCTCGGTGCACTACTTGGCTGGTACATCGGTAAAAAAGTTGGCCGTCCAATTCTGCGTTATTTTATAAAAGAAGAAAAAATCGCCCTAGTAGAAGGGTACTTCGAAAAGTACGGTGCGATGGCGATTTTAATAGCTGGATTCACTCCAATTCCATACAAAGTGTTCACGATTTTTTCGGGAATTTCCAATGTGAAGATTCCAACACTTATCATCTGGTCAATCATTGGACGAGGCCTGCGCTTCTTCCTTGAAGCAGCTATCATCGTTGCTCTAGGTGACAAAGCAATGCCATTCATCGAAGAAAACTTCGCCATGCTCACGATTATTCTAGGAGTCGTCGTGATTTTCGGATACCTGATTTACGCATATTTAAAAAGATCAAAGAAAGCATAACCGGGCGATTGCCCGGTTTTTTATTGTTTAACGACCCTCTTAAATCAATCGCTCACCAAGTGAATACATCATTAAAATCCCTCTACTCTCCCTCTTTATATCGATAGTTCCAAAAACACATCTTCCTCATTAGACAATGTTCTCCGCTTTGTTTACATAGATAATATTTGGGTAGATTAAAATATGCTTGCTAGCTAACTAAGTACTTTTTTCACAGGCTGAAGCTGCGCTATTTCTTCTACTTATCCATACGCATCCGCAGGATCAGTTTGTAAGTCCAATTAAAATAAGGAGTGAGAAGTTTGAACAATAATTTTTATAATGGCTGGGACAGCATTCTTGGCAAACTGCCAAATGTGCTGATTGCGCTTGCAGTCCTGCTCGTCGGATGGCTTGTCGCAAAACTAATCGAAAAAGCAGTATACAAGGGGTTGCAGAAAACCAGCCTTGATAACAAGCTTTTTTCAAATGTAAATAATAAGAAGTATTCAGCTGAGAAAATCATCAGTAAGATTGTCTATATCTTGATTCTAGTATTTGTCTTCATTATGTTCCTGAATATCTTAGATTTATATGTTTTGACGGAGCCGCTCGTCGGAATGTTCTCAACGATTGCCGCAGCGATCCCTAACATCCTGAAAGCCGGATTAATCCTGTTATTTGCCTGGCTGATCGCTTCCGGCTTGAAATTCCTGATCCAGAAAGGCGGCAAGACGCTAGGTGTCCATGAAAAATTAAGCAAGTACAAGCTTACAGATGACAACCAGCAAACGACGAACGCCGTCGATACGGTCGCAAATATCGTATTCTATCTAGTTTTGCTGATGGCCCTGCCGGCAGTATTGTCCGCACTGAACCTGCAAGGCGTTTCTGAGCCATTCGAAAACATGATTGAGGGAATCCTTTCCTTCATTCCTAAACTTTTTGCAGCCGCGCTAATTCTTTTAGTCGGTTACTTTGTCGCTAAAATCGTCCGTGATATCCTGACGAACTTTTTACAAAGCATTGGCACTGAAAAATTAGTTCAGCGTTTCGGGCTTTCCCGTTTATTTGAAGGCACTAGCCTTTCACGAGTGATCGGCACGATTGCCTTCGTATTGATTTTGATTCCGACGGTCATCGCTGCTCTTGAGCGCCTTGATGTCGAAGGTATTTCTGAACCAGCCATCGCGATGCTAAATGACATCCTGACGATGATTCCAAATATCGTTGTGGCCATCATCCTTGTCATGATTGGCCTGTGGCTTGGAAAATGGCTGAAGAAATTCACAACTGATTTATTAAGAAGAATTGGTTTTGATTCTTATTTTAAAGGAGTAAGTGTAGGTGGCGCAGCAAAGCGTCCTAACTCATTAAGCTTATCGGAAATTATCGGCTATATCGTCCAGGTCATTGTTGTCCTGCTATTTGTGGCTGAAGCATTAAACGTCGTAAATCTTGATTTCTTCGTCGACCTGGCACGAGGCGTAATTGCCTACTTGCCTCATGTTATCGCCGCGATTGTCATTCTTGGTGTCGGCCTATGGCTCGGCGGTCTTGCAAAGAAAGTACTCAGCAGTATACTGCAAGGGGACTCTTCAAATGTACTGGCAACTGTCGCAAAATATGCAATCATCACGATCGCTGTTTTCATGGCACTTGACCAGCTCGGAGTAGCACCAGCAATTGTAAATGCCGCGTTCATTCTGACACTTGGAGGGCTGGCGCTCGCATTCGGCTTGGCATTCGGCCTGGGCGGCAAGAACTTCGCTTCCAAATACCTGGCCAAATTCGATGAAAAAATCGAAAAAACCAGCATTGATCAAGAGGCGGTTCAACAGCAGAAAATGAAAAAGAACAACCCTGTCAACCCGAACCCGGCAACACCGCCAAACTTGAATAACCTGAATCAGAACCCTGGTACTGGACCAGACTTGAACAATACAAACCAGAATCCTGGTAATGGACTAAACTTGAACAACACGAACCAGAACCCTGGAACTAAGCCAAACCTGAACAATCCGAACCAGAACAGAAACAATAATCCTATGGATCCTCATAACGATAACGATCCGATGAATCCATAAAAAGAAAACACAGCTGCCGTGATGGCAGCTGTGTTTTTATGTATTAACTAAAATTATCAATGAAAAAAACGACGAGAAACACGATGAAGGCATAAAAACTAAGATGCAGAATCACAGTAGTGAAAAAATCCTTCAGTTTATCAAATGAAAAAGGTTCACTCTTCCTTGTCCTCGCTCTCATAGCCAGCCTGTCCCCCTCTAGTAAAACTATCCAATCAGTCCATTTTTTTCTTTTAATAATCATAGCATAATCTGGTGACTTTGTGATTCACTTTTATGAAATATAGATGAAAGGTTGGATCGATAGGGTTTTATATGTTTTGGTATAATATCTACTTTATAAGTCCGCCAAAAAGAAAAACCCTCAAAATAGAGGGTCATCTCTGGCCGTAACTTTCAAATTTCTTGGACAGGCGTGCCATTTCTTCTTCATTGAGTTCTGTTGGGTCGCCAATCGCTTTTGCCTGGTAATAGATCTGGGCGCTGAACTCGATTTCCTCAGCGACTGTAAAGGCTGTTTCAATGTTATGGGCACCGGCAATCATACCGTGATTTGCCAACAGCACAGCTCTTCTATCGACCATGCCTTCAAATGCTTTTTCCGCAAGCTCCTTCGTTCCGAATGTTGCATAGGGAGCACATCTTACATTCGGACCTGCAAATGCCACCAAATAAGTGATCGGCGGAATGTCCCAGCCAAGTGTCGCAATCGTTTTAGCATATGGCGAGTGGGTGTGGACAAGCGCGCTTAGATCATCGCGGCGCTGGTAAAAAATCAAATGCATGTCTAGCTCGCTCGACGGCTTTTTGCTGCCATCGACGATTTCGCCATTCAAATTTATGATGACCACATCTTCTGGCTTCGTTTCGTAATAGTCAATCCCGCTCGGACTTATGGCAACCAGCTGCTTATCTCGATTGTAAATGCTGATATTTCCACCTGTCCCTTTAGTCAGGCCGCTTGTCATGATTTTCTTGCCGTATTCTACGACTTTCATCCGTTCTTCCAGAAGCAACATATGATGCGCCTCTCTTTCTAAAAATCTAGATAGGGAACGTCCTATTATCGCATATTATGGCTTGAAGCTGAATCCTTTAATACTTTTAAAAATTGTTCGCCTGTTTTGTAGCTGGATGATTCCAAGATGAACTGCTTTGCCGCTGCCAGGCAGACTCTCTCCGCTATAACACGCTGCTTCTCATCAGCAATCGTCGTCAAATCCTTTACCTTTGCCAACCCTGCAATACGGCGAATCATCTCCATACCAGTTACCGATGCCGTATCCCGAAGAACCGAATCCAGATACCAGCGATCAAATCCCTGTTCCTTTGCCATGATATCCTGGGCGTTTTCCTTCCAGCTTGCCAGGAATTTCTCCGCAAAAAGATTTACCGTATCTTTAATTGTTTGCTCAAGCCAGGAAACATACTTATCATCAGCATTTGTTACATATGCGCGCGACCATGCGAACATCAGGTTCGCCACCACGTTTCCAACGTCATAACCCATCGGTCCGTAAAACGCAAATTCAGGATCGATCACTTTTGTAGAATCTTCTTTTACAAAAACAGAGCCTGAATGCAGATCACCATGCACAAGTGCCTGAGCATTGGTCATGAAAGCAAACTTCAGCTTCGCAGCCTCAAATCGCAATTTGTCATCGCCATAAATATTCTCTTCTATCCATTCCTTATTCGGTGGGAACAAATCATTTCGGTTGTTATGGTCAGTGAAAGGTTCAGAGTATACAAGGTCCTCAGAAATTTCGCACAATTCAGGGTTGATATAATCCTGCACCAGCGCCTTCTTCGCCTTATGCTCCATAACTACATCAGAAGTGAGCAGAAGCGTATTGACCATGAAAGTTGTCAGGTCATCCGCGAGCTTCGGAAAAATACAACCTTCATTTAGTGCTGTACGGAGGATTGTATGATCAGAGAGATCCTCCATCACACAGCAATTCATCACATCATCAAACAGGTATACATCCGGGACCAAACCTGGTGCCAGTTCACTCTCAAGCTTAAGCACATTTGACTCAATCCTGATCCGATTAGTAGAAAGCTTGAACTCATCCGAAATCCTCGCAGTATCACCAGCCTGTTTAACAATCAATGACGTGCCCGATTGCTCATCAATCACGCGGAAAACGTAATTCAAATTGCCATCCCCAATTTCGGTACACTTTAATTCAGCATCTCTATCAAAAAAATCGGTCTTCTCTTTTACATATGAAATGACCTCATCAGCATTCATCAAAAAATAAGTATTAAAATCAGCCATGGTGTACTTCCCCTTTCCCGTTCCCGTTCAAACAATTATTAAAATCTTTTAAAAATTATTATATCTTAAGATTGTATTTCGCCGCACTAAAAATTACTCCTAAACAAGAAAAGCGGAAGCGACATAGACTAGCACCTCCACCAGTCAGGAGCCGCAACTAGACAAACCGAAAAGGAGAAGCGATTGCTCAACCCCGACAAGCAGTTATTTAATGCGATCTTCGTATTCCTATCAATAATAAAAGAATACCGTTATCAAGTCTTCTCCTTCATTTACATTCTCGTTTTCTCGCTTGCTTTGTACGGTAGGTTCTCCTATCGGACACTTTCTCTCGCTTCCGTCTTCCGTTTGTCCGATAGAGCAATGCTATCGGACACTTTCTCTCGTGTTCCCCTTCTGTTTGGCCGATAGACCCCTGCTATCGGACATTTTCTCTCGCGTTCGCCTTCTATTTATCCGATAGAGCTTTGCTATCGGACATTTTCTCTCGCTTCCGCCTTTTGTTTGGCCGATAAAGCCTTGCTATCGGACACTTTCTCTCGCGTTCGCCTTCCGTTTGGCCGATAGAGCCTTGCTATCGGACACTTTCTCTCGCGTTCGCCTTCGGTTTGGCCGATAGACCTCTGCTATCGGACACTTTCTCTCGCGTTCGCCTTCCGTATGGCCGATAGAGCTTTGCTATCGGACACTTTCTCTCGCGTTCGCCTTCCGTATGGCCGATAGAGCTTTGCTATCGGACATTTTCTCTCGCGTTCGCCTTCTGTTTGACCGATAGAGCCCTTCTACAAAAAACATATTCTATCACTCACAAGGCAGCAGAATCGTAAATGTCGTGCCTTTTCCCTCTTCACTTTCAACACTGATTCGGCCCCGCATCCTTTGGATGATATCAAAGGAAATCATCATGCCGAGACCTGTGCCTTTTTCCTTCGTGGAGTAATAAGGATGTCCAAGCCTGTTGAGCTGCTCTTTATTCATTCCGACGCCTTCATCCCGAAATTGGATTCTTACATGATTCTTATCGACCTTGGCGATGATGTAGATGCTTCCGCCTGCGGGCATTGCTTCAATGCCATTTTTCAGGATATTGATAAAAACCTGTCTTATTTCATGGGCATCACCTTTGATGCAAAGTTTCTTATCGATCGCCTCCACTAATTCCGTATTGGCAAGATGCGAATAAGACCTCATGAAGTCAATCGTTTCTTTTAAAAGTTCGCTCAAATCAATTTTCGCCATGCTGCCTGTATTTGGTTTTGCCAGCGAGAGGAAATTATCAATGATTGTCTGGGTACGGTCCAGCTCCTGAAGGGATATCGTGATGAAGAGATTCTGGTTATCATTTAAATTCCTTTCTCCCTGGAGAACCTGCATAAACCCTCTGATCGTGGTCATTGGGTTGCGGATTTCATGGGCAACCGAGGCCGCCAGCTGGCTGATTGCTGAAAATTTCTCAGCTTTGTGAAGCTCATGCATCAATTTAAGCTGCAAGTTGGTCATTTCAATGATATAAATGGTTACCGATAGCGCAATGAAAGAGACGATTGAAAATACAAGCAAGTACAGATAGTCCTCTGCTTTACCGGCGTTGATCATTGCCGCAAGTCTTGTCGTTGTGATCAAGCCGTACACAAAAAGGCCGAGCGCTATTTTTCTGTTAACAGTTGTATTACTATATAATTTTTCAATCGAAAAAAATAAAATCAATATGACCAGATAATTGACGGCCGTAACGGAGAGCTTATCAATCTCCACGAAACCTTGCAATAACAACAGGACAGCCACAAGCAAAAAGCTGTCAGTCCTGCTTAGATAGAAAAAGGCAATGAAGACTGGAATCAGCTTCAAGTCGAATTCCATGCCACCATGGAATCTTACAGGCAGCGCCATTGTCATTAATAGCGCCGCTAAAATGGCCATTTTAAAGATTTGCTTCTTATATACCGAGCGCTTCTGCATCCATAGAAAGTTATACATGAAGCCGAGCGATAATATTATTGAAAAATGCAGGATCAAATCTTTTATAAACTCTACCATTGTATCCCCCAGAGTTCTCCATAATATGAATATATGCCTACATAATTATTATCTACTGACCATATGGATACTTCAATGGAAAATTCAGATATTTTTGATAAAATTGCATAATTTTGTCTATTACGAAGGTTTCTGTCGTATTTTTGAAGTTAACTTCCTGATCTCAGATCTTTAGGAGGGAACTAAATGGGGCAAAATGTTATGCAGTCAACCAACAAAGTTTGTAATCCGAAAAACTTTTTTTACAGTGTCTGTAACACTTATGCTATAATAAGAACAACCATTGCTTTACCGCATTAAACCCCACTCAATTGGAGTGGGGTTTTTTTATTTTTTTATCCAAAGGAATATGGGCATAAAAAAACAAGCTCTGATGACTCAGAGCTTGTTTGTATGGGCTAAACCGTTATTATAGTTTTGTAACGTTAGCTGCTTGTGGTCCACGAGCGCCTTGCTCAACGTCGAAAGAAACTTCTTGGCCTTCTTCAAGAGTCTTGAAGCCTTCGCCTTGGATAGCTGAGAAGTGTACGAATACGTCTTCTCCACCTTCACGTTCGATGAATCCGAAACCTTTTTCTGCATTAAACCATTTTACTTTACCGTTTTCCATTTTTGTTGCCTCCTAGTGTGCTATCCACACAATTTGTTACTATTCTTGTCTCAGTGATATCCAGGCGAATCAAGCAGTGCATGTTCTTTCCTTGCATACCGAACAAAAATAATTCTTCCTAAGAATAACAGAATCGAAAGGATAGTGCAAGCATTTAGGAATGTTCCAAAAACAGGGTTTCATAAAAAATCATACAAAAGCCCATAATGGATTAATAAAAGTGAACCAGAAAATGTGGTATAATTAAAAGAACACGAAAGGGCGTGGCTAATTGAAAAGCGCAAGCAACATTTATAAAACAGGTCAATCGGTCAATATCAAGGAAACCGGCGAAACAGTGACAATCATGAAATCCCAATACGTAAAAAACATGAAAAGATATTCATACACTGTGAAAGAATATCCAAGTACATTTTACTTTGAAGAAGAACTAGAGAGAAATTAACGAACCCACTAAAAAGCGTGCCACAGCTGAGCACGCTTTTTTTGATTCTATTTTACCATTTGCTGTTATAGGCTCTATTTTCCCAACTGACTATAATCTGTGATCAGCGATTTCTCCAAAGTCATCCTAACTAATTACTTTTTGCCTATAAAATCCCGTTTTTACACTTTTAAACTCTATCATTTTTACTTATTTCGAAGCTCGAAATTTGTCCGAAAAATAGGTACCATACTCTATTAAATATTTTTTAAAAATTCAGTAATATGTATGGTGAATCTAGTTTATAGGAGGAATGACGATGAATTTGAAAAAGAAGGTTCTATCGGTTTCTTTATCAAGCATGATGGCTCTTGGCGCGGTGACTGCGGTGGCCCTGCCTGCAGGTGCTGTCGGGAATGGACCGAGTGCCGGAAATGGCTCCGTACAAACATCGATTTTGCATACATATGAAAGTTTAGTAGATTACCTGAAGACTCAGAATGCCAAACAGGAGGCAATGGAGCTGGAAGTGATCGGCCAGACCGTCAAAGGCCGTGATATTCACATGGCTAAGTACATCTCCAACCCCGATAATCCCACCATCCTGTTTTTAACGCAGCAGCACGGAAACGAGCAGCTGACAACAGAAGGTGCGCTTGAATTCATCAAGCATTTAGGCACAGGTAAAACCAGTGATGTACTTGATAATGTGAATATCCTTGTAATACCGATGCTGAATGCGGACGGAGCTATGGGCGATGTCGGCTTCTCACTTGAAGATTACCACGCTGATGGCGACCGTCACCTTACCCGCTATAACGCAAACTATGTGGATTTGAATCGTGAGCATGACAAAAAGACGAGCGAGATGGAACCAGAAGCACGCGCACTTCATGAGAATGTTTTTGCAAAATATGATATCGATTACATGATCGACCTTCATCACCAGGGCACGCTCAGTGAAACAGAAGGTGAACTCGTTTCTGGATCGATCCTTTATCCTACGAATGAAAATGTGAAGCCAGAGGTGCTTGAAGGCTCCAAGAAGCTTGGTGCAGTCGTTTACAATGCACTTGAGGATACTGGCTGGGGCCACATCGGCAAGTACCGCGGCGGCACCGGTGAAAATATTGGACGCAACGGCGCTGCTGTCCGTTACGATATTTCGACTCTATTATTCGAAATGCGCGGCATGTCCGACCATTTCATCGAGTCTTATGCACTCGGACAGAAGAGTAATGGTTACCTGATCAAGCAGACCATCACCACTTTGGATGCTACAGTAAGAGCGATTGCTGATGACTCTATCGAAACAATGGATACCAGCTTCTGGGATACACTTCCTTTCCAGACGAACAGACAGAGCGAAGAAGCAGACGAATAAGACTTGCAGCAGTGTGATTCCCTCGCGGAACACACTGTTTTATTTTGTGATTCTAGGAACCCGACATTTATCGTATATAAGTATCCTGGTGATTTTCGGTAAGATTAAATTAAAATCCTTACAGGAGGCTTGCTGATGAAATTCTTCCATATTTCACTTGCTTTTTTACTCATCTTCAGCCTGTTCCAGGGGCTAGGTACTTCCCAGGCTTCTGCCGCAGATCAAGATTGGGAGGACACGATCTATGACCGCCCAGAACAGTATTCAAGCTATACTACGAAAAAAGATGTTTTCGTCACGATGAGGGATGGCATTATTCTTGCGGCGGATATTCACCTGCCAGATGGAGACGGACCGTTCCCTGTCATCCTCACACAAACACCTTATAATAAAAACGTAAGCAGCACCGAGAATCTTAATGAGTATTTTATTAAGCGCGGCTATGCCCATGTGATAGTCGATGTACGTGGAACGGGCGCATCACAGGGGGCATGGGATTCATTCGGCGAAGCAGAACAACGCGATGGCAAGGAGCTTGTCGAATGGGCAGCAAGCCAGCCGTGGAGCAATGGCAAGGTTGGTTTATACGGCTCCTCTTACCGGGCCATCAACCAGCTTTTAACCGCAGCCCAGCAACCTGATGGACTGGAAGCTATTTTTCCGATCGTACCGATGGGTGACATGTACCGCGACATTCTCATGTCCGGGGGAATGGTAAATACCGGATTCATCCCGCTCTGGCTCGGACTTGTGACTGGCAGCGGCCTGCTCCCACCTTCCTACACACTGTCAGAACCAATCATGGGAACGACAGTGCTGTTAAGCCACACTGGGCAAGTGCTCGGCTTTCCAGTCAGCACTCTGAGCTCTGCGATTACAGGTGGCGACTTCGCCTATGATGGACCAGCCGCACAGCTGCGCTCCCCACTGGCAGTTGCCGATCAAATTGAAGTTCCTGCATTTTTCACCGGCGGACTCCACGACCTTTTTCAGCGAGGCACTCCGCTTCTTTATGAAAAATTAAAAGCGAACGGCGTACAGACAAAGCTGCTGATGGGAAACTGGACGCATGGCAACTATGGCAGTGGCTTGCCTGCCGACAATGTCCCTGCCCTTGACCAGCTGGCGTTACGATGGTTCGACCAGTATTTGATGGGAATCAACACAAACATCAATAAAATCCCTGATGTCACACAATATGTGCTGGGGGAGGATCGATTCGAGGTCCAGCCAGGCTGGCCGCATCAGGAGGCAGTAGCTGAAAAGTACTACCTCCGAAGCGGGAATCAGTTGACGAAGGAGACTCCTTCCTCTTTAGAGCCGTCGCGCACTATGCTCCAGCAGCCGCTGAATGGCGTCTGCTCAGGCAGCACGAATCAGTGGATGGCCGGAATTCCGGATGCCCTGCCATGTACGAAGGATAATCGACTGACAGAATTGGGCGAGCTCACCTATACGACAGTACCAGTGAATACAGACCTGCGTGTTTCCGGGCCGATCGCCGCTAAGATTTTTGCCAAAACAACGGCCCGTGAACTAGTTCTGTCTGTCCGAGTAACAGATGTCGCGCCGGACGGGACTTCCCGCGAGATTACCGCTGGATGGCTTGCCGCTTCGCACCGGGCAGTCGACGAAAGCAAGAGCCGCTTCCTAGATGGAGAGAACATTCAGCCATGGCACCCATTTACGAGGGCTGCAGTGAAGGAAGTGAAGCCATATGAGGTTATGGAGCTGGACGTCGAGATCTTCCCGAGCAACTTCGTCATTAAAGAAGGCCACAGACTCCGCGTCGCCATCGGGCCAAGCGACTTCCCGCACTCGATGTCGCCAGCACCGCAGCTGCTCAATCAGCTCGGTGGGATGGCAACGATTTTGTCTAACTCTAAATATCCGTCATCGATTGTACTGGCGGTGGTGGAGGAATGATTTTTGAGTTAGCCTGGTGGTGAAATCTTATTTTTAGATTAGACAGTCCATGGTAGAAACTTCAATTTGAAATTAGATTGCTAGTAGTGGAAAATTCATTTTTAGATTAACCTGCCGGTCGACGAATCGGCAGGTTTTTTTGCCTTAAAATGTTCACTGGCTATTTATTCTCTTTTGTTTAAGAATGGAGGAGAAAGGATGTGGAGTATGATATTAAAAAATCGAAACAAACCAGATGAGTTGAAAATGTTGGATTGGTTAGCACCTCGGATGGAATTTAGTGAGCAAGAGAAACAACGGCACTATAGTCTCAGGAAAGGATTTGAAGGAGAAATCAAGTTCGACATATGGCTGGAAAGCCTTGAAATAGAACATCTGATACTGAATGACCTGCTCCTAGAAGTAGGAGGCACAACCTTCCAGATTGATTCTCTTGTCATTATTCAAGATGCATTCCTAGTGTTCGAAGTTAAGTACTACGCAGGTGACTACTACTACGAAGGTGAACGCCTCAAAAAAATCAACGGAAGTGAAATCAAAGATCCCCTACTTCAATTAAAACGGTGTATCTCCCTGCTTCGACAACTATTTGAAAGCTTAGGCTTTCGCCTTGTGATTGAATCCTCCGTCGTCTTCATAAACCCTGAATTTACTCTATACCAGTCCCCCAAAGATGCACCCATTATATTCCCGAGCCAGTTAAATCGTTATATGAAAAATCTAAACAAGAAACATTCCAAACTAACAAATCTTCATAGAAAAATTGCAGAGAAGCTTTTACAATTGCACCAAACCGACTCCCCTTATAAGCGATTGCCACATTACGAATATGAACAATTGAAGAAAGGGCTTATGTGTGAAGAATGTCATCAGCTCATGGATACAATCGAAAAAAAGGAATTCGTGTGCAGCCACTGCGGAACACATGAAAAGATCGATACCGCCGTGATGCGAAGTATCGAGGAAATTAGGTTACTTTTTCCGGAGAGGAAGTTAACTACAGCTTTGGTGTATGATTGGTGTAATGGAGTACTGTCACGAAAGATTATCAGGCACATTTTAAAAAATAACTTCAATGCCGTTGGTACCAATAGACACCAGTTTTTTGAGTAGTACATCTGTATCATCTAAGTTATCCGGCTAATTATTTTTGGAGCTATACCTTTTTTCTAGACCTTTTTTGGCATTTCCTTCTTATTTCGGGACCTAGAATTTTTCTATGTGACCTTTTACTTGGCTCACACTCCAGTTCGGGCATATAGAATCTTTCTATGTTACCTTTTGTGTGGCTTACACTCCAGTTCGGGCATATAGGATCTTTCTATGTGACCTTTTATGTGGCTCACACACCTGTTTGGTCACATAGACCTTTTCTATGTGACCTTTTATGTGGCTTACACTCCAGTTCGGGCACATAGAACTTTTCTATGTGACCTTTTACTTGGATCACACACCTTTTATGTGGCTCACACACCTGTTCGGGCACATAGACTTTTTCTATGTGACCTTTTACTTGGCTTACACCCCTTTTCGGTCACATAGACCTTTTCTATGTGACCTTTTACTTGGCTCACACACCTGTTCGGGTACATAGCCCTTTTAGGTTATTATGACCTCGATTTAAATTATAGATATATCTATGTTTCATCCTATAATTTTCCAAAAAATAACCGAAGGCATACAAATGCCTTCGGACTCAATAATAAACGGTCTAGTGTCCACCCTTATCCACGTACTTCCCATAGTCCGGTATCGCAATACTGTCAAATTCCCGTACCAGCTTTTCCAGGCTGTTTGACAATAATTCACCAGACATCGGTATTCCATGCCCTGTCACGGCAACTGCTGGTTTCAAGGCCTCTAGCTTAATGACTGATTCCTTAGCGGATTTCCAATCTGGAGTCAGGTACCTTGGGGGGCCGCTTATTTCCTGTTCCTGTGTTAAAACTTTATACAGTGACTCCTGTTTAACAGTCACAAATGCATCCCCCACGATTAGAGCTCGATCTCTTTCTCTAAATAAAGAAACATGGCCTGGCGTATGCCCTGGTGTGTGTATCCACTTGAATTCTGGCATATGGGGAATACTTCCGTCAGAAGGAAGTTTTTCTACATGATTCTCCAGGTTGATTGGTTCGTTTGGGAAAAGAGGCGACAACTTTGCTACCAAGCCACCTTCAACGGTTGAGTCTGGTTCAGGATAACTCTTTTGCCCGGTCAAATAAGGTATCTCCAGTTCATGTGCATAAACTGGAATTCCCCAATGCTCCACCAATTCGATAATCGCTCCAACATGATCAAAATGACCATGTGTTAAAACAATCGCTTTTGGACGGCTGTTTGTTCCAAAACGCTCTTCTGTCACAGAAATAATCTCTTCCGCTGATTCAGGCATTCCTGCATCGACTAGAACAAAATCCTTTGTTTCATGATTTCCAACCAAATGAATATTGACTATCTGGACAGTATAATTAAATAGGTCCGGTAAAATATCCATACCCACACCGCTGCCTATAGAAGTAGCAGGAATATATTTATAATCACTTCCGTAGTTCATTTGCTGATCTATTTCCATCCCAATACCTCCGTAAAAACACATTACATACAGAGTTATTGTCTCTCTCTATAGATAATTTATGATTGGACAGGTTGGAAAAGCCTAAATCAAGGCGCTATAAAAAAAGGATCGAGAATCGTACCAAGTACGATCCCGACCCTTCTGGAGTTTTAAAATATTTTATTCAACCGTAACAGACTTAGCCAGGTTACGTGGCTTATCAACGTCACAGTCACGGTGCAGCGCTGCGTAGTATGAGATTAACTGCAGCGGGATTACTGAGATAAGAGGTGTTAATAGGCTGTGCACTTCTGGGATGACGAAGCGGTCTTCGTCTGTTTCCAGTCCACTCATGGAAATGATGCACGGGTTTGCTCCGCGGGCAACGACTTCTTTGACGTTTCCACGGATGCTCAAGTTGACAAAGCCTTGTGTTGCAAGGGCGATAACTGGTGTTCCTTCTTCGATCAAGGCGATTGTTCCATGCTTTAATTCTCCGCCTGCAAAGCCTTCAGCCTGGATGTACGAAATTTCCTTCAGTTTCAACGCGCCTTCAAGTCCTACGTAGAAGTCAATTCCGCGTCCAATGAAGAATGCGTTCCTTGTCACAGTCAGGTATTCACGCGCGATACTTTCGAATTCCTCTTTGTCGTCGCAAAGGGCTTCCATTGCTGTCGCCACAATTCCTAATTCCTGTACAAGATCAAAGTCTACTTCATGGCCAATTCCGCGAGCTGTTACTTCTGCTAAAATTGCGAGGACAGCAAGCTGTGCTGTGTATGCTTTTGTTGAAGCAACCGCAATTTCAGGACCAGCATGAAGAAGAAGAGTATAGTCTGCTTCACGGGAAAGCGTTGAACCAGGCACATTCGTAATCGTCAATGCTTTGAAGCCCATCTCCTTCACTTGGACAAGAACCTGGCGGCTATCCGCAGTTTCTCCACTTTGTGAAATGAAGACGAACAATGGCTTTTCAGATAGTAGCGGCATATTGTAGCCAAACTCACTTGAGATGTGGACTTCAACAGGAATCTTCGCCAATTTTTCGATGAACTGCTTGCCGACAAGTCCTGCATGATAAGAAGTACCCGCAGCAATAATGTAGATGCGGTCTGCTTCCTTCATCGCAGCAACGATATCAGAGTCGATTTCAAGCCCGCCTTCGCCATCCTGGTAGTTCTGGATGATTTTGCGCATTACAAGCGGCTGCTCGTCGATTTCCTTGAGCATGTAGTGAGGGTAAGTTCCCTTTTCAATATCACTTGCATCAAGCTCTGCTGTGTAAGGAGCGCGTGAAATGACTTCACCATCAAGGTTCATGATTGTCACTTCGTCTTTATTGACAATCACCATTTCCTTGTCCATCAGTTCAACATACTGGTTTGTTACCTGGATCATTGCCATCGCGTCACTGGCAACAACGTTGAAGCCATCGCCAAGGCCGACAAGAAGCGGGCTCTTGTTTTTCGCCACAAAAATCGTGTCTTCGTTTTGCTCATCTATAAGGGCAAGTGCATATGAACCATGTAAAAGTGTCAGCGTCTTGCGGAACGCTTCTTCTAAGCTCAGACCTTCTTTTACGAACAGTTCGATTAACTGGACGATAATTTCAGTATCTGTTTCACTTTTCAATTCGACATACTGCAAGTACTGGCGCTTCAATAGATCGTAGTTTTCGATTACACCATTGTGGACAAGAGTCAGTCTGCCTGTTGAGCTTTGGTGAGGGTGAGCGTTCACCTTGCTTGGAGGACCGTGAGTCGCCCAGCGAGTATGGCCAATACCAGCGTTCGCCATGACACCGTTGTCCACTACATTGCGAAGATCCGCAATACGTCCTTTTTCCTTAAAAACGTGAACTCCCTTTTCATTCATGACTGCGATTCCTGCAGAGTCATACCCTCTGTACTCAAGCTTTTCCAGACCTTTTAATAAAATCTCTTTCGAGTCATTATTTCCAATATATCCAACGATTCCACACATAACTTCTTTTCCTCCTGTACGACAGGGGGCAAGAAGCCTCTTATATAGGGGCAGCTTGCCCCCTTATCTCATATAATTAGTCCTGAGGTCAGACTTTAATATCCAATCCTCGTTAGTTTTAGCATCCCCATCTCTTTGTGCATTAAGTTGCCTTAATGTTTTAAAGATGGAATTGGCGGCTGTGCTTTCAGCCGGGAGGCATCCGCCGAAACTTCGATAAACCTCCACCTCGTCAACTAATCCATATTTACGGTCAAGGATTAGTCCTGGCGCTTTAGTTTTCCCTTGATCTACCTCTGCCCACCTTTCAATAAAATCGTTTTTTAAGGCTCTTGTTACACAAACAGCCTTATTTACAAAAACAGGATTATCATACATGATACTCATGCATCCGTCAATAGAAAACAAAGGAAAACAGCCTTCCCGTACAATTACCCTTTACAGTCTGGCTAAAACTTCCCTTCACAAGAAAAGCGCAAGCGCCTTGGTCAGCCCTGACAAGCGCTGGAGGGCCGACCAGTGAAGTCGCTCTTTGACTTCATTGGGCGGACCGAAGCGACTCGAGGGGGTATGCGCTGAAGCTGGACACTTCTCTAAGTGAAAAAAATAAACTTTCACTATAAATAAATATGCATAAGGGCTCTTCTATGTGCCGAAGCCCTTATGCATATGACTGGTTCCTATGCTTTTAATCCCATTTCCTCTTCAACAACGACAGCAATCCGTCTAACGTATTCTTCGCAAAGCTCTGCTGTTGCAGCTTCTGCCATGACACGTACCAATGGCTCAGTTCCAGAAGGACGAACAAGGATACGGCCGTTGCCGTTCATTTCCGCTTCGACCTGCTCGATCACCTCTTTTACCTTCTCGTTATCTGTTACGTGGTGCTTATCAGTCACCCGAATATTTACGAGAACCTGAGGGTATTTCTTCATTTCTCCAGCCAGTTCAGAAAGCGGCTTGTTCGTTGCTTTCATGATATTGGCAAGCTGCAGGCCCGTTAGCAGGCCATCCCCTGTTGTATTGTAGTCAAGGAAGATGATATGGCCAGATTGCTCGCCGCCAAGATTATAGCCATTTTTCTTCATCTCTTCAACGACATAACGGTCGCCAACAGCAGTCTGGACACTTTGGACTCCGTGCTCTTCTAGGCCTTTGTAAAAACCAAGGTTGCTCATTACGGTAGAAACAACTGTACCCTGCTTCAGCTGACCTCTTTCCTTCAAGAACTTGCCGCAGATATACATGATCTGGTCGCCATCAACGATATTACCTTTTTCATCGATTGCAATCAGGCGGTCACCGTCTCCGTCAAAAGCAAGGCCTAAATCCGCTCCTTTATCCTTTACGAATTCTGCGAGTGCTTCCGGATGTGTCGATCCGACGCCATCATTAATATTCAAGCCGTTAGGCGATGCGCCCATTGTGGAAGTATCCGCATCGAGGTCAGCAAACAAATGCGTAGCCAAGGATGATGTTGCCCCATGTGCGCAGTCCAGCGCGATATGCAGCCCTGTGAAATCTTCATCAACAGATTGCTTAAGATATTGAAGGTATTTCTGGCCACCCTCAAAGTAATCATTCACCTGTCCAAGATTCGCACCCACCGGACGAGGCAGTTCATCTGTTTCCATATCCATCAATTGCTCGATTTCATTCTCTTGATCATCGGATAGCTTATAACCATCCGGCCCAAAGAATTTGATGCCATTATCCGCTACTGGATTGTGAGATGCAGAAATCATGACTCCTGCCTGCGCGCCAAGGGCCTTCGTCAAATAAGCTACCCCTGGAGTAGAGATGACGCCGAGCCTCATGACTTCCGCTCCGATTGATAATAGACCGGCAACCAGCGCTCCTTCAAGCATATGTCCGGAAATACGAGTGTCCCTTCCAATTAAAACTTTAGGGCGATCATGTTCCTTTGTAAGGACATAGCCTCCAAAGCGGCCAAGCTTGAAAGCTAATTCTGGTGTTAATTCGCTGTTCGCAACACCACGTACTCCGTCTGTACCGAAATATTTACCCATTCTTAAAATCTCTCCTTGTATGAAAAATTGCAGTCAATTACGCATCTTTTTTCGCAACCGATATACTGGCTTTTTCTTTAGCCAATCTCCACGTTATATTTTGAGGTGCTGTCACCTTCATGTCGACTTCATGATTTCCTTCATCCAGTTCCGTCACATCAATCAGGATTTTAAAATCATCGGATGACAGAGCTGAAACAATATCACTCGGCCCAGAAACGGTCAAATTCGTCTGACCGTTTGCGGGATCAAGGAAGTTAACTTCAAAATCTTCACCCATCCCATCAATTTCTATGGGAACATTTGAAATGCTTTTCTCGGAAGCCTTTGTGACTTTCACGACCACTTTGACCGTTTCGGGTGAAACCTTGACAATTCCTTCACCGATGATGACCGGGAGGGTGATCTCCGTATCCTCATCAATCTTGCTGACATCCACTTCTACCCTGACATTATCAAATTCCTCGAGTACGCCTGGGTCAGCGATGATTTCTGCTTCCTTCGTTTCCAACGTTATTGAATCGATTGTTACTCCACTTGGAGGAGTTCCTTTCCGGACAATATCGATCGGTACCTTCTTGCTTGAACTTTTAATCGGGATTGTTACCTCGACAACCTGAGGTTCCACAACGACATTAAGCTTGTTCATATCTTTATCCAAAGCTAGAACACTTGCTTCTCGTGTGATTGTTTCTGATATTTTCCCTGATGAATTGACAGTTGCTTTCACAAAAGTGATTTTATCAACTACATCTTTGGCACCTGTTATTTGGACTTTATTAGGCTTTACCTCTGGTTTCTCGGCTATATAGCCTTCCTCAACTATATTACCGCTGAACTCAGCCTCCACCCTGAATTCCTTCGTTACCTTCTCCTGGATGGAAACATTCGCATAACCAGGTTCGATGGTAACGGTCAGGCGATCCGAGACATCTTTAATCGTAATCGGGACTCGCTGATTTCCGAGTTCGGCCTCTGTCAAATCTACGAACACTTCGAAATTCCGTAGAGTTTTCGCCTGCTGAACAAGGTTTTTCGGGCCTTGCAGGGTAACTGTAACCGTCTCAGGCACACCGGATACTACTAAAGTATCGGTATCATAAACCCTTTTTACCGGTACGTCTTCAACTGTCTCCACCTTTTCATCTGATGGCACATTCACATCTCCGGGCTTATCTGGGTCGTTCTTAGGGACAGACCCAAAGAGCAGGACGGCTAGAACCAGGGCAACGACTTTTATGAACCAGGGATTATCCATCCATTTATCCATTTTTCTTCCCCCTCCAATTCCAGCGGGTAGAAGCGGCCTGCTTGATTCTTGATGGAGAAATCAGTTCAGCTGTGAGCAGTTCCCTTAGCGTTTCCCCGCTCAAGTCACGGTAAAGTTCGCCGTTACGGGTAACCGATACATTCCCTGTCTCCTCAGAAACAACGATCGTGATACTGTCAGTTACTTCACTGATTCCGAGTGCGGCCCTGTGCCTTGTACCCAGCTCCTTCGAGATGAACGGACTTTCCGAAAGCGGCAAATAACATGCAGCCGCTGCTACGATGTTTTTCTGTATGACTACAGCTCCATCATGAAGCGGTGTATTTGGTATAAAAAGATTAATCAACAGTTCAGAGGAGATTTTTGATTGAAGCTGTATGCCTGTTTCTATGTAATCACTCATTCCTGTTTCTCTTTCAATTGAGATCAATGCTCCGATTCGGCGCTTCGCCATATAATCGGTTGCCTTGATAATGGCCTCCACCATCTTCTCTTCGTCTTCCTCTTCCTGCAGCCCTGATCTGGCAAAGAGCCGTCCCCTGCCGAGCTGTTCGAGTGCCCGTCGCAATTCGGGCTGGAAGATGATGATAATGGCCAGGAATCCCCAGGTTAATACTTGTTCCATCATCCAGCTAAGAGTATTCAATCCGAAGTAATCACTGACAAACTTTACGATCAGGATGACAAAGATCCCTTTTAAAAGCTGGACAGCCTTCGTTCCTCGAATTATCGCAATCAGCTTATAAATGACGAACCAAACCAGGAGAATGTCAACAATATTAGCTAGATATTCTAAAAAATCGAAATCCGCAAACGACATTGCACTTCCTCCAGTAGTTTAGTAAGACTGTTTCAGAAAGTCGCAAACCTTCCTGAAAGTTCAATCAGCCTTGTAGTAAAGCTCTTTTCGAAAAATGACGAAAACAGCCTTTTGTTAAAAAAAAGCGGAAGATGACCAATGCACTTCAGCCTATAAACAAAGATAACTTTCTTATTATAACACAAGCATTGTTCAAATTAATAATGATGTCATCTGTAGCACCTTGTCTGTTTTCCCTCATTCAATCCTTTTTAAAAAGACCCTTAAAAAACAGCCATTCCTACTGGAATGACTGTTCCTTTTCGTCGTTCTCAAAAAGATCTGCTGTATTTTTGGCGGTCTTCTTTATATGGTACCAGATCCACTCGAATACTTCATTTACCTCGGTTATTTCTCCTGTGACATTGCCTGCAGAAGCCATGTATTTCTGGCCGTTGATCACTGTGACATTGCCCTGTACTTCACCTTCGATTTTGACTTTGCCATTCCTCACAACGACATCACCCTTGACAACTTCACCTTCAGGCACGATTACTGTATCATTTTCAACGATTAAATTAGGCTGCTTCGATACGGAAAACTGATGTTCTTCGTTCCAAGTTGACAAGATGCTGCCTGTCATTAAAACCAGGAAGAGCGAGGCAGCTGTAAAAATCGGATGACTCCTGAACCAGCGCTGGATTTCCGTCTTTTTCTTTTCCTTTGGCAGGCCGGCCATTACTTTTGAAGTAAAATCATCTGGTGCCTGGATGTGAGAGGTGCTCTGAACAAGAGCGATTGCTTTATTCAGCTCCCTGAAGTATTCCTGGCAATCTGAACAGCTTTGCAGGTGCTCCCTTAAAATCTTTTCATGTTCTTCGGAGATTTCTTCATCTAGATATTCATGCATATAGTCGATAATTTGTTCGGAACATTTCATATTCTTTCACCTCACCTTATACGTGTCGCAACTGTTGCCTTAAGGCTTCTCTTCCTCGATGGATCCTCGTCTTCACTGTGCCAAGCGGCAAATCCAGTATTTCACTGATCTCATTCAGGCTGAGTTCTTCAATATACTTTAATACGATGACCGACCTGTATTTATCGGGTAGTTTTGAAATTTCTTTTTGGATTGTATCGTGCAATTCGATACTTTCAACCTCATCCTCTGGCAAAGGAGTCTCAGATGGAACCTGGGAGTACATGGTTAATCCCTCTGTCCCAGGCACTTCTGCATCCAGAAAATAATCTGGTTTCTTTTTGCGAATCCGGTCAATACATAGGTTAGTAGCAATTCTATACAGCCATGTTGAAAACTTCAAGTTTTGATTGAAGCTGTTGATATTGATATATGCACGGATAAATGCTTCTTGTGAAATATCCTCTGCCTCATGCCGATTCCCGAGCATACGGTAGCAAAGCTGGAATACCTTGTCCTTGTATACCTCAACAATCTCTCCATAGGCATTCTGGTCTCCCTTGATCACCTGTTTTATTCTGTGTTTTACAATTGTCTCCATTATTTTACCTCCGCGCTTCATGCGGCTAATCGATATACGAATCGATTCCGTAAAAGGTTTCATTTATTTTATAAAAACTTTAATTATGTACGTAATTGACAAAATCATCTACCAACCGACTTTTTGCGAAAAAAGTCTAAAAAACACGATAAGTTAATATTAACAAATTTTTACCAGTTTGGTTTAAAAAGTTTTCTCAGGGGTATAAATAGACTATATATTATTGAAAGCGAGGAACTAATAGTGTGTGCAGATACATTGTTGAAGGATATTGAAAATTGCCGTAAAGAAATGGTTGAATTAGCCGCAAAAACCTCGCTGTCAAATCAACGGGTTGTAGACATCAGCACTAAACTCGACCACTTACTAAATAAATATTATCACTTAACCTCAAAAAAGACATTCCTATATTAATAATAAGAGAGCAGCAGCCAGACTTGGCCGCTGCTCCTATTTTTTCTTACTAATATGATTCTATTCTAAAACTACTGGCGCATTACAAAAGTTTCTCTCCAAATAAAGAACCCATCAACGCTACTGCTGCGCCAGCAGTTTTGTTCTTGTCATCAAGGATTGGATTCACTTCAACAAATTCAGCTGAAGTAACAATTTTTGCTTCTGCCAGCATCTCCATGGCCAGATGACTCTCACGATAACTGATACCTCCGGTTACCGGCGTGCCGACACCAGGAGCATCTGTAGGATCCAGCCCATCCAAATCAAGTGAAAGATGGACGCCATCTGTCTTATCTTTAAGATAGTTGACTGTTTCCTCAATGACCGTAGCCATCCCCAGCCGGTCAATTTCATGCATCGTGAACACCTTGATGCCAAGCTCCTTGATTAAATCCTTCTCACCATCATCCAAAGCACGGGCCCCGATGATGACAATGTTTTCTGGTTTTACCTTTGGTGAATAGCCGCCTAACTGAGTTAGCATTTCATGTCCCAACCCTAAGCTCGCAGCCAGCGGCATTCCGTGGATGTTTCCCGATGGAGAAGTTTCTGCTGTATTCAAGTCTCCATGTGCATCATACCAAATGACACCCAGGTTCTTATAATGCTTGGATACACCTGTCAAAGTGCCAATCGCAATACTATGGTCACCACCTAATACTAGCGGAAATGAACCTGATTCAATAATCTTGTCTACCTCATCTGCAAGCAAACTATTTTTTTCTGCCACCAGCTCCAGGTTGCGCAGATTGCTGTTAGGATCAATCTTCACCTCTGGCCGGCCAACTGCTATATCTCCCAAATCCTCTATCTCATCAAATAACACTTTTAATCTTTCATTTATTCCCGCATAACGGATTGCACTTGGGCCCATGTCGACTCCCCTTCTCATCTGACCCAAATCCATCGGCATGCCAATTATCGAAAGTTTCTTCATTAATTTCTCCCCCTTGCTTTCTCTCATCTACTCTTTATTTTAAACGCTTTCATTTAAATGACTCAACCGGACAATTTCATGAATATATATACGGTTTGGAATTGAGCGAATTTACGGACTGAATTAAGGGATTCATGCCACCAACTCGTTAGAGAGTGTGAACATTCTTGGTGAAGAAATGCGGCAGCCCCCACCATTCGATCTGCACTTTCTTGACAGGTTGGGGCTCCTCAGCCTGAAACCTGTCACAATAACAGGACTTTCTTGACAGCTTTGGGCTCCTCAGCCTGAAACCTGTCATAATAACTGCTTTTTCTTGACAGCTTTGAGCTCCGATACCTGAAACCTGTCATAATAACAGCACTTTTTTGACAGCTTTGAGCTCCGCAGCCTGAAACCTGTCATAATAAGAGCACTTTCTTGACAGCTTAGGGCTCCGCATCCTGAGACCTGTCACAATAACCGCA
>NZ_CP025025.1:5000-55000 GCF_002874535.1 Mesobacillus jeotgali | reverse complement strand
TGCAATCCGAACTGAGAATGGATTTATGGGATTGGCTCGACCTCGCGGCTTCGCGACCCTTTGTTCCATCCATTGTAGCACGTGTGTAGCCCAGGTCATAAGGGGCATGATGATTTGACGTCATCCCCACCTTCCTCCGGTTTGTCACCGGCAGTCACCTTAGAGTGCCCAACTGAATGCTGGCAACTAAGATCAAGGGTTGCGCTCGTTGCGGGACTTAACCCAACATCTCACGACACGAGCTGACGACAACCATGCACCACCTGTCACTCTGTCCCCCGAAGGGGAACGCCCTATCTCTAGGGTTGTCAGAGGATGTCAAGACCTGGTAAGGTTCTTCGCGTTGCTTCGAATTAAACCACATGCTCCACCGCTTGTGCGGGCCCCCGTCAATTCCTTTGAGTTTCAGCCTTGCGGCCGTACTCCCCAGGCGGAGTGCTTAATGCGTTTGCTGCAGCACTAAAGGGCGGAAACCCTCTAACACTTAGCACTCATCGTTTACGGCGTGGACTACCAGGGTATCTAATCCTGTTCGCTCCCCACGCTTTCGCGCCTCAGCGTCAGTTACAGACCAGAGAGCCGCCTTCGCCACTGGTGTTCCTCCACATCTCTACGCATTTCACCGCTACACGTGGAATTCCGCTCTCCTCTTCTGCACTCAAGTTCCCCAGTTTCCAATGACCCTCCCCGGTTGAGCCGGGGGCTTTCACATCAGACTTAAGGAACCGCCTGCGCGCGCTTTACGCCCAATAATTCCGGACAACGCTTGCCACCTACGTATTACCGCGGCTGCTGGCACGTAGTTAGCCGTGGCTTTCTGGTCAGGTACCGTCAAGGTACCGGCAGTTACTCCGATACTTGTTCTTCCCTGACAACAGAACTTTACGACCCGAAGGCCTTCATCGTTCACGCGGCGTTGCTCCGTCAGACTTTCGTCCATTGCGGAAGATTCCCTACTGCTGCCTCCCGTAGGAGTCTGGGCCGTGTCTCAGTCCCAGTGTGGCCGATCACCCTCTCAGGTCGGCTACGCATCGTTGCCTTGGTGAGCCGTTACCTCACCAACTAGCTAATGCGCCGCGGGCCCATCTGTAAGTGACAGCCGAAACCGTCTTTCAGCTTTCCCTCATGTGAGGGAAAGGATTATCCGGTATTAGCTCCGGTTTCCCGAAGTTATCCCAGTCTTACAGGCAGGTTGCCCACGTGTTACTCACCCGTCCGCCGCTGATCTTCAAAAGCAAGCTAATGAAGATCCGCTCGACTTGCATGTATTAGGCACGCCGCCAGCGTTCGTCCTGAGCCAGGATCAAACTCTCCAAGAAAGAGTTATGAGTTAGCTCATAAAGTTAAAACGTTGGCTCATGTTCTTCTATAATAGAAGTCATGATAAATTTATTGTTTGTTGACGCTTGTTTGTTTAGTTTTCAAAGAACAATATTTTGTTGTCTTTCAAATGACAACTTTTATATCTTACCATCCTTCAATCAGCTCGTCAACACTTTTTTGAAAGTCTTTTAAACAATCGATCAAGTGGAGCTGAGTTACTATAATAACACCTCAGGTGTTACCTAACAACCAGCATTAACTGGAAAAGAATGATATAGGGATTAAAAAAGACAGGGATCTAAATCTCTGTCTTTTCGCCCGGCGGCGTCCTACTCTCACAGGGGGAAACCCCCAACTACCATCGGCGCTGAGAAGCTTAACTTCCGTGTTCGGTATGGGAACGGGTGTGACCTTCTCGCCATCGCCACCAGACTATTTAATTGAGGTTTTTTGCACCCTCAAAACTAGATAATGTGTAAGAAGAATAAGAAGAAACGAGTAATCTATTTGGTTAAGTCCTCGAACGATTAGTATCAGTCAGCTCCACACGTCACCGCGCTTCCACCTCTGACCTATCAACCTGATCATCTTTCAGGGTTCTTACTAGCTTGCGCTATGGGAAATCTCATCTTGAGGGGGGCTTCATGCTTAGATGCTTTCAGCACTTATCCCGTCCGCACATAGCTACCCAGCGATGCCTTTGGCAAGACAACTGGTACACCAGCGGTGCGTCCATCCCGGTCCTCTCGTACTAAGGACAGCTCCTCTCAAATTTCCTGCGCCCACGACGGATAGGGACCGAACTGTCTCACGACGTTCTGAACCCAGCTCGCGTACCGCTTTAATGGGCGAACAGCCCAACCCTTGGGACCGACTACAGCCCCAGGATGCGATGAGCCGACATCGAGGTGCCAAACCTCCCCGTCGATGTGGACTCTTGGGGGAGATAAGCCTGTTATCCCCGGGGTAGCTTTTATCCGTTGAGCGATGGCCCTTCCATGCGGAACCACCGGATCACTAAGCCCGACTTTCGTCCCTGCTCGACTTGTAGGTCTCGCAGTCAAGCTCCCTTGTGCCTTTACACTCTGCGAATGATTTCCAACCATTCTGAGGGAACCTTTGGGCGCCTCCGTTACTCTTTAGGAGGCGACCGCCCCAGTCAAACTGCCCACCTGACACTGTCTCCCGCCCCGATCAGGGGCGTGGGTTAGAATTTCAATACAGCCAGGGTAGTATCCCACCGACGCCTCCACCGAAGCTGGCGCTCCGGTTTCTCAGGCTCCTACCTATCCTGTACAAGCTGTACCAAAATTCAATATCAGGCTACAGTAAAGCTCCACGGGGTCTTTCCGTCCTGTCGCGGGTAACCTGCATCTTCACAGGTACTATAATTTCACCGAGTCTCTCGTTGAGACAGTGCCCAGATCGTTACGCCTTTCGTGCGGGTCGGAACTTACCCGACAAGGAATTTCGCTACCTTAGGACCGTTATAGTTACGGCCGCCGTTTACTGGGGCTTCGATTCAGAGCTTCGCGTGAGCTAACCCCTCCTCTTAACCTTCCAGCACCGGGCAGGCGTCAGCCCCTATACTTCGCCTTGCGGCTTCGCAGAGACCTGTGTTTTTGCTAAACAGTCGCCTGGGCCTATTCACTGCGGCTCATCTAGGCTATTCACCCAAATGAGCACCCCTTCTCCCGAAGTTACGGGGTCATTTTGCCGAGTTCCTTAACGAGAGTTCTCTCGCTCACCTTAGGATTCTCTCCTCGCCTACCTGTGTCGGTTTGCGGTACGGGCACCTTTTATCTCGCTAGAGGCTTTTCTTGGCAGTGTGGAATCAGGAACTTCGGTACTATATTTCCCTCGCTGTCACAGCTCAGCCTTCACGCAAGCGGGATTTGCCTCACTTGCAGCCTAACTGCTTAGACGCGCATATCCGACAGCGCGCTTACCCTATCCTACTGCGTCCCCCCATTGCTCAAACGATAAAGAGGTGGTACAGGAATATCAACCTGTTGTCCATCGCCTACGCCTTTCGGCCTCGGCTTAGGTCCCGACTAACCCTGAGAGGACGAGCCTTCCTCAGGAAACCTTAGGCATTCGGTGGATGGGATTCTCACCCATCTTTCGCTACTCATACCGGCATTCTCACTTCTAAGCGCTCCACCAGTCCTTACGGTCTGACTTCAACGCCCTTAGAACGCTCTCCTACCACTGACATCTAAGATGTCAATCCACAGCTTCGGTGATACGTTTAGCCCCGGTACATTTTCGGCGCAGAGTCACTCGACCAGTGAGCTATTACGCACTCTTTAAATGGTGGCTGCTTCTAAGCCAACATCCTGGTTGTCTAAGCAACTCCACATCCTTTTCCACTTAACGTATACTTTGGGACCTTAGCTGGTGGTCTGGGCTGTTTCCCTTTTGACTACGGATCTTATCACTCGCAGTCTGACTCCCACGGATAAGTCTTTGGCATTCGGAGTTTGTCTGAATTCGGTAACCCGATGAGGGCCCCTAGTCCAAACAGTGCTCTACCTCCAAGACTCTTACAACGTGAGGCTAGCCCTAAAGCTATTTCGGAGAGAACCAGCTATCTCCAAGTTCGATTGGAATTTCTCCGCTACCCACACCTCATCCCCGCACTTTTCAACGTGCGTGGGTTCGGGCCTCCAGTTGGTGTTACCCAACCTTCACCCTGGACATGGGTAGATCACCTGGTTTCGGGTCTACGACCACATACTCATTCGCCCTATTCAGACTCGCTTTCGCTGCGGCTCCGTCTTCTCAACTTAACCTTGCATGTAATCGTAACTCGCCGGTTCATTCTACAAAAGGCACGCCATCACCCATTAACGGGCTCTGACTACTTGTAGGCACACGGTTTCAGGATCTCTTTCACTCCCCTTCCGGGGTGCTTTTCACCTTTCCCTCACGGTACTGGTTCACTATCGGTCACTAGGGAGTATTTAGCCTTGGGAGATGGTCCTCCCAGCTTCCGACGGGATTTCTCGTGTCCCGCCGTACTCAGGATCCACTCAGGAGGGAACGAAGTTTCAACTACAGGGTTTTTACCTTCTCTGACGGGCCTTTCCAGACCACTTCATCTACCCCGTTCCTTTGTAACTCCATGTTGAGTGTCCTACAACCCCAAGAGGCAAGCCTCTTGGTTTGGGCTATGTCCCGTTTCGCTCGCCGCTACTCAGGGAATCGCGTTTGCTTTCTCTTCCTCCGGGTACTTAGATGTTTCAGTTCCCCGGGTCTGCCTTCAATACCCTATGTATTCAGGTAAAGATACTGTTCCATTACGAACAGTGGGTTTCCCCATTCGGAAATCTCCGGATCAAAGCTTACTTACAGCTCCCCGAAGCATATCGGTGTTAGTCCCGTCCTTCATCGGCTCCTAGTGCCAAGGCATCCACCGTGCGCCCTTTCTAACTTAACCTAAAAGGTCATTTCTCTATTGAATAGAGAGAAAAACTAAAATGGCGATCACTCGGTTTTTTCTTGGTTCTTCTTACTTACGATTATCTAGTTTTCAAGGAACAAAAAAGCTTTGAGAGAATTGCTCCCTCAAAACTAAACAAACAAGCGTACAACAGTACGAATCGAAAGATTCGCATTCCGATTGCCTTTACGGCAATATCCTTAGAAAGGAGGTGATCCAGCCGCACCTTCCGATACGGCTACCTTGTTACGACTTCACCCCAATCATCTGTCCCACCTTAGGCGGCTGGCTCCAAAAGGTTACCCCACCGACTTCGGGTGTTACAAACTCTCGTGGTGTGACGGGCGGTGTGTACAAGGCCCGGGAACGTATTCACCGCGGCATGCTGATCCGCGATTACTAGCGATTCCGGCTTCATGCAGGCGAGTTGCAGCCTGCAATCCGAACTGAGAATGGATTTATGGGATTGGCTCGACCTCGCGGCTTCGCGACCCTTTGTTCCATCCATTGTAGCACGTGTGTAGCCCAGGTCATAAGGGGCATGATGATTTGACGTCATCCCCACCTTCCTCCGGTTTGTCACCGGCAGTCACCTTAGAGTGCCCAACTGAATGCTGGCAACTAAGATCAAGGGTTGCGCTCGTTGCGGGACTTAACCCAACATCTCACGACACGAGCTGACGACAACCATGCACCACCTGTCACTCTGTCCCCCGAAGGGGAACGCCCTATCTCTAGGGTTGTCAGAGGATGTCAAGACCTGGTAAGGTTCTTCGCGTTGCTTCGAATTAAACCACATGCTCCACCGCTTGTGCGGGCCCCCGTCAATTCCTTTGAGTTTCAGCCTTGCGGCCGTACTCCCCAGGCGGAGTGCTTAATGCGTTTGCTGCAGCACTAAAGGGCGGAAACCCTCTAACACTTAGCACTCATCGTTTACGGCGTGGACTACCAGGGTATCTAATCCTGTTCGCTCCCCACGCTTTCGCGCCTCAGCGTCAGTTACAGACCAGAGAGCCGCCTTCGCCACTGGTGTTCCTCCACATCTCTACGCATTTCACCGCTACACGTGGAATTCCGCTCTCCTCTTCTGCACTCAAGTTCCCCAGTTTCCAATGACCCTCCCCGGTTGAGCCGGGGGCTTTCACATCAGACTTAAGGAACCGCCTGCGCGCGCTTTACGCCCAATAATTCCGGACAACGCTTGCCACCTACGTATTACCGCGGCTGCTGGCACGTAGTTAGCCGTGGCTTTCTGGTCAGGTACCGTCAAGGTACCGGCAGTTACTCCGATACTTGTTCTTCCCTGACAACAGAACTTTACGACCCGAAGGCCTTCATCGTTCACGCGGCGTTGCTCCGTCAGACTTTCGTCCATTGCGGAAGATTCCCTACTGCTGCCTCCCGTAGGAGTCTGGGCCGTGTCTCAGTCCCAGTGTGGCCGATCACCCTCTCAGGTCGGCTACGCATCGTTGCCTTGGTGAGCCGTTACCTCACCAACTAGCTAATGCGCCGCGGGCCCATCTGTAAGTGACAGCCGAAACCGTCTTTCAGCTTTCCCTCATGTGAGGGAAAGGATTATCCGGTATTAGCTCCGGTTTCCCGAAGTTATCCCAGTCTTACAGGCAGGTTGCCCACGTGTTACTCACCCGTCCGCCGCTGATCTTCAAAAGCAAGCTAATGAAGATCCGCTCGACTTGCATGTATTAGGCACGCCGCCAGCGTTCGTCCTGAGCCAGGATCAAACTCTCCAAGAAAGAGTTATGAGTTAGCTCATAAAGTTAAAACGTTGGCTCATGTTCTTCTATAATAGAAGTCATGATAATTTATTGTTTGTTGACGCTTGTTTGTTTAGTTTTCAAAGAGCAAAATGTGTGCGCCGCTCAGAAGCGACTTTAATAATTTATCACATTACAGCGTTGAATGTCAACAGCTTTTTTGATTTATTTTTTTCATCATCAAAATGTTGTTAACCTGTTCGCGACTGTTTCTATATACTATCACCGGAGCTGCCCAGAGTCAACATGTTTAAACCATGAAAAAATTGGGAAATGTAATCACTTTTCGCTTTTCTTCTATATATAAAAATACAAAACAGCCAGCCTCCATACAGGAGACCGGCTGTAATTAATTCTTATTTAGAAAACGAAATGATATTCTCGTCTTTCACATCTACATTGCCCTTCTTATTAATGACAATGCTTTCGCCTTCTGCAAGGTTTGTAAATACAATCGGAGTGATAATTGAAGTTGCGTTTTCCTTGATGTAATCAAGATCAACCTTCAATAACGGCTGTCCTTTTGTCACTGTGTCATTTTCAGAAACAAGTGTTTCGAATCCTTGTCCCTTCAAATTCACTGTATCGATACCAACATGAATGAGAATTTCCCGTCCAGAGTCTGACAGAATTCCAATCGCATGCTTTGTCGGGAACAGGTTAACGATCTTACCGTCTACCGGTGATACAACTGTTCCTTCAGCAGGCACGATAGCAAAACCGTCGCCCATCATCTTGCCTGAGAACACTTGGTCAGGTACTTCTGTAATTGGCAGGATTTCACCTTTAATAGGAGAAACGAATACATCTGCATTAGCATCTGCATCATGGTGCGTTTGCAGTGCTTCTGGATTTACTTCTTCTATTTGTTGTTCAACCTCTGTTGCCTGGTTCGTTTCCACCGGACGAGGTCTTTTACCGTTTATGATATCTCTCATTTGACCTTTAATTGTCTCAGAACGCGGCCCGAAGATTGCCTGGATGTTGTTGCCGACTTCAAGCACTCCGGCAGCACCCAGCTTTTTCAGGCGATCTTTATCGACGTTGTTAATGTCATTTACAGATACACGAAGTCGAGTGATACATGCATCAAGGTGGGCGATGTTTTCTTTGCCGCCCATTGCGTCAAGTACTTCATATGGAAGGTCTCCAGCTTGTCCTTTTGCTCCGCCTTCTTCTTCATCCTCATCCACTGCTTCGCGGCCAGGAGTCATCAGGTTAAACTTGCGGATTGCGAATCGGAAACCAAAGTAGTAAATTACTGCAAAAACTAAACCAACCGGAATGACAATCCATGCATTTGTCTGCGGATTGATCAGACCGAACAGGATGTAGTCAATTAGACCACCCGAGAAAGTCATACCGATTTTTACATCTAAAAGGTGCATAGTCATGAAAGATAGACCTGCAAAGATTGCGTGTACTCCAAATAGTACTGGTGCTACGAACAAGAATGAGAACTCAAGTGGTTCTGTGATCCCTGTTAAGAATGAAGTCAAAGCAGCAGATACCATCAAGCCGCCGACTACTACTTTTCTTTCCGGACGTGCTTCGTGATAAATTGCCAATGCTGCTGCAGGAAGACCAAACATCATGAATGGGAATTTACCAGTCATGAACGTACCAGAAGTCAGGTCTTGTACGTTATCCGCAATCTGCGCCATGAATATACGCTGGTCACCACGGACAACATCGCCAGCCAAAGTAGTATACTGACCAAATTCATACCAGAATGGTGAATAAAAAATATGGTGCAAGCCGAATGGAATCAAGGAACGTTCAACTACTCCAAAGATAAATGCTGATAGTGTCAAGTTAGCGTGAACCATGTTTTGCGAGAATGCATTCAGGCCATTTTGAATTGGCGGCCAGATGACAAGCATTGCCAGACCAAGCAAAATTGCAGTTCCTGCTGTGATGATCGGCACAAAACGCTTACCAGCAAAGAAACCAAGATAAGATGGCAACTCAATTTCAAAGAACTTGTTGTAAAGTGCAGCGGCAATTATACCTACGATAATACCGCCGAATACACCCGTTTGCAGGGTTGGAATACCGAGAATGTTCTGGTAGTTAAGACCGTTAACATCCTCTGGCGTGATTTGAAGAACAGTACCCATTGTCACATTCATGATCAGGTAACCGATAATCGCCGCTAGACCGGCAACACCTTCACCACCAGCCAAACCAACAGCTACACCGACCGCGAACAAGAGCGGCAGGTTTCCGAAGACAACGTCACCGGCTTTCTGCATGACTGCAGCTACCATATCGACGCCGCTGTTATCTAAAAATGGAGCAAGCTCCAGCAAAGCAGGGTTTCTAAGCGCAGCACCAAGAGCAAGCAGAATACCTGCTGCTGGAAGCAATGCAACTGGAAGCATGAGCGCTTTACCTACTTTTTGAAGAACACCAAAAGCTTTCTTAAACATTAGGAATACCTCCTGTAATTTTTTCTCCTAAAGCGGTTACAAACATTAAAAAAACAAATAAAAAAGGCATGAGAAAGATGTAGCGAAAAGAAGCATACGGATATAGTACCCATAAAACTCCATTTCAATTACATTCTTTACTCATGCCTGATCGAATCAGTAACACGTAAAAAATCATAACTTATTTAACTTTTTTCTGAAGCCTTTGCAAATGCATTGTCAGGTAGACGGCTTCAGCATCGCATACTTGTTTTTTCAAGGTCTGCTGCATCACTTTAATGAGTTTCCACGAAAGATTGTAGCACACTGGATATTCTTCTTTCAAGAGGGTTGCAAATTTTTCTGGTTCCTCAACTGTTTCGCCATTATTAACCCTTTCAATCGCGAAACGTATATGGCGCACAAGCCGGGTGTAATCAATACCCTCTTTGTCGATTTCGACTTCCAGGTTTTCCTCAATCATTTGTACCAATTTTGTCACAAGCTGCGAGTGTTTGTTCACATCGGATAAGTTTCGATTCATTACGGCGCTATGAATATGAAGGGCGATGAAACCTATTTCACCATCCGGAAATTCAATCCCTGATTTATCCTTAAGAAGCTGAACAACTTCTTGGGCTATCCGGAACTCAGTCGGATACAGAGTCTTTGTTTCGACTAAAAATGGATTTTTAAAATCCAACCCATTTGCAATTCGATTCGCAGCGAACATCAAGTGATCCGTCAACGCGACATGGATGTGTTCATTCAATTGGCTAGCTGCTCTCTTTTTGATCAGCTCAATAGAAGATATGATCGCCTCGTGCAGATCGTTCTCAACGAACGGCAATAGCTTAATGTAGTTTGCCTGCTCTCTTTCATCTTTGAGGACAAACATTTTTTCCGCCTGCCCCTCTTCGATCAAATCTCCCTTTTTCCGGTTGAACCCGATTCCTTTGCCGATCAGGATGACTTCCCCGAAAGCGGGGTGGTCCGCTATCATGACATTATTGTTCAACCCTTTTTTCACTACAATTTGGTCCATCCTGTATCCCCGTTTCAGCTTGTTCTATAGAAATATCGTATATAAGGGAGATTTATAAGTCAATCTCAACCATGGTTCATACCCACCTCAATTTTTGGCAAAAAAAGAGCCAGCCTCGCCGGCTGACCCTGTCTACTATTCTGTTAAAAATACGAAGTAAAGCACGAAAATCACAAAGAACAGATACATAATCGGATGTACTTCTTTTGACTTCCCTTTAACAATCATCGTGATTGGGTAAAAGATGAAACCTGCTGCAATCCCTGTTGCGATGCTGGATGACAGCGGCATTGCGATCATTGTCAGGAATGATGGAACGGCGATTTCAAATCGGTTCCATTCAATTTTACCAAGAGAAGAAACCATCAGGACTCCAACGATAATCAATGCTGGTGCTGTTACAGCAGAGGTAACGACTGAGAGCAGCGGGAAAAAGAATAGTGCTAACAGGAAGAATCCAGCCGTTACAAGCGAAGCAAATCCACTTCTGGCTCCAGATGCTACACCAGCGGATGATTCAATATATGAAGTCGTCGTTGACGTACCGAAGATCGAACCAACAAGAGAAGCAATTGAATCAGCGAAAAGCGCACGGCCCGCGCGCGGCAGCTTGTTGTCTTTCATCAACCCAGCCTGGTTGGCAACGGCTACAAGAGTTCCTGCGTTATCAAAGAAATCAACAAACAGGAATGTCAGGATGATTCCGAGCATTGTTGCTGTATAGAAAGATGGATCACCAAAAGCGCTGAATACTGCGCCGAAGGTTGGCGCAACACTCGGTACTGCACCGACTACACTTTCAGGTGTTTCAATAAGGTTGAAGATCATTCCGACAATGACAGAAATGATGATCCCGAAGAATACCGCACCGTGAATGCCTCTTGTCAGCATGATGACTGTAATCAATAAACCAAACAACGCAAGCAATGTATTGCTGTTTGTCAAATCTCCTAGCCCTACTAGTGTTGCTGGATTATCGACGATGATTCCTGCATTTTTCAAACCGATGAAAGTGATGAACAAACCAATACCGGCTCCGACTGCGTGCTTGAGTTCAACCGGGATGGCATTGATCAATTTTTCCCGCCAGCCTGAAATCGTCAAGAGCAGGAAGAACACACTTGAGATGAAGACTGCTGCAAGTGCATGCTGCCAAGGTGCTCCATGGCTTAGAACAACCGTGTAAGCGAAGAATGCGTTCAAGCCCATTCCCGGAGCAAGGGAGATCGGGTATTTACCAATAAGGCCCATGATGATGGAACCGACTGCCGCTGCAAGCGCTGTCGCAACGAAGACAGCACCAGTATCCATCCTCAATGATTCCGGCAGGTCCTGTACGTCTGCCAATGTAAGGATATTGGGATTCACGATAAGGATGTACGCCATGGCTAGGAACGTAGTCATCCCGCCAATGAATTCGCGGCGATAGTTCGTGCCAAGCTTCTCAAACTCAAAATACTTCTTCATTTTCATTTCCCCCTGAATAGTATTCAGGAAATAAGACCAAAAAGAAAACGCCTCGGGTTACCGGGCGTTGACTGAAGGCATATAAGGAAGTATGGCGGCAATAGATTGATAGTTTGCCAGCCATGAATTCTATACCTCGTAGTCAAGCCATTTACGGTAGCTCGGTAGAAACTTTTGGGCCATATCCCCAAGATTATACGACGAATTATGACAAATTATTAAGTTCAGTTTCATTCTATCAGGACTTTTGCCCCTAGTCAATAAAAAAACGAACATTTTTCATGTTCGTTTTTAAATCGTTCGTATTTTACTCCCATTCAATCGTTGCAGGGGGTTTGCTCGTAATATCATAGACAACTCGGTTTACGTGGTCTACTTCATTGACGATCCTTGTTGAGATGACCTCGAGGACGTCCCACGGAATCCTGGCCCAATCCGAAGTCATTCCATCAATTGACGTTACCGCACGGATTCCGATTGTGTAATCATATGTTCTCGCATCTCCCATGACACCGACACTGCGGATGTCAGGCAGGACAGTAAAGTACTGCCAGATTTCACGATCAAGACCGGCTTTCTTGATTTCATCGCGGAGGATTGCATCTGATTCACGAACAATCTCCAATTTTTCTTCGGAAATCGCTCCAAGCACACGAATGCCAAGTCCTGGTCCCGGGAATGGCTGGCGCCAGACGATTTCATCAGGCATGCCAAGTTCAGTGCCAAGCGCACGGACTTCATCCTTGAATAAGGTATTCAATGGCTCGATCAATTTGAACTGCATATCTTCAGGAAGTCCGCCAACATTATGGTGGGATTTGATTGTCTGTGCTGTCGCCGTACCGCTTTCGATAATATCGGTATACAATGTTCCCTGTGCCAGGAACTCAATGCCTTCCAGTTTTTCGGCTTCATCGTCAAACACATAGATGAACTCATTACCAATGATTTTACGCTTCTGCTCAGGGTCGGAAACTCCCTCCAGCTTGCTGAGAAAACGGTCCTTCGCATCGACTTTAATGACATTCATATTGAAGCCGTCAGCTAAATTTTTCATGACGCCTTCCGCTTCATCTTTTCGCAATAAACCGTGATCGACGAAGATGCAAGTGAGCTGGTCACCGATCGCTTTGTGAATCAGTACTGCGACCACCGAGGAATCCACTCCCCCGCTGAGTGCACAAAGAACTTTCTTGTCACCGACCAACTGGCGGATTTTCTCGATTTCAATTTCGATGAAGTTTTCCATCGACCAGTTGCCTTCGCATTCGCAAACTTTGAAGACGAAGTTTTTCAAAAGGTCATTTCCGTAAATCGAATGGCGTACTTCCGGATGGAATTGGACCGCATATAGCTTGCGGCTTTCATCACTCATTGCCGCAATTGGACATGAAGGGTTGATGCCGTCCACCGTGAATCCCGGAGGTGACATAGTGACAAGGTCTCCATGGCTCATCCAAACAACCTGCTCACCCGGTGTTCCTTCAAATAATCTGTTCTGGTTATGAAGAGTCAACAAAGCTTTTCCATATTCACGGTTCTTAGCTTTCTCGACCTTGCCGCCGAAATGCATCGTCATCAGCTGCATTCCGTAGCAGATGCCCAGAATAGGCAAGCCCAGCTCGAAAATCTCTTCATCACAGCGGAAGGCTCCCTCATCATAGACAGAGTTCGGTCCGCCTGAGAAAATGATGCCCTTAGGATTCATTTCCTTGATTTCCGCTGCCGTGATGGTGTGTGGATGAAGCTCGCTGTAGACGCCAAATTCCCTGATCCTTCTCGTGATCAGCTGGTTATACTGGCTGCCAAAGTCTAATACAATAATCTTTTCCTGGTCTTGCAGCTCGGTTTTCATAAAGTCACCTCATTTTAAAAATAGAACGCGGAATTGGAATCGTATGTAGTTAATATGCCCATATCTGCGTTTTTGCCCATTAAAAAAGCCAGAATCCTGCCCCCATCAAATAAAAGGAAAGCAGGATTCCAGCCCGATACGAACAAAAAGAAGCCTGCCTTCATAGTCAAATCATTTAAGGTGATTTGGTAGATACTTTCGAACCATATTATCGAGGATATATGAAGGTTGTTTCTATATAGTTGCAAACATTGTATCAGTATAATATTTTAGCGGTCAAGCACTAACTTTCCTAATCATGAACTCCCAATACTTTTTCGCATTCTGCCACATTTCTTCATCCTTATCGCCGCGGTATAAATACTCTTCATATTTTTCTGTGAGCCAGCGCATCTCGTTTGTCGAGAAGAATGAGTCCACATAATTTGCATAGTCGCGCAGTGTTTGGCCTTTCTCTCTCTTAAGCCCGTATCTCTCCAACTGCATCAATAGGGCAATATAAGCTTTCTCCATGTACTTGTTTTGCTTTTTATACTTATAGAGAAGGATATACAGGACAGGAAGCCACCTTCCTCTCAATCTATACATGATCGCTGCGAACACAGCCATTACGAGTAATGTCAGGAATATTTTCATCAGGTTATCCTTCAGGAATGCTCCTGCATTTTTCACGCCTTCGGAAAAAGAACCCTTTGTCGTGTCAACCTGTGCCTGCTCTTCTGGCATTTCAGGTTTTTCAGGAGCAGCAGGTGTTGTACCTTCCTCTTCTTCTTGTCCCGTCTGAGTTTGTGAGTCGTCTTTATTGTCATACTCAAATTGAACGTTGTTTGAAAAGCCTTGCGTCGGCTCAAACGGTACCCAGCCGACACCAGGGAAATATCCCTCTACCCAGGAGTGGGCGTTGTTGTTTGTGACCTCATAAAGGCGGCGTCCATTCCCGAGTGTATCGATATATTCGCCTTCAGTGTAGCCCTTTACCCAGCGCGCCGGAATGCCAACCGAACGCATCATGACAACCATCGATGTCGAGAAGTTGTCGCAATAGCCACGCTTAGTTTCAAACAGGAATTGATCGACATAATCCTGATTCTCTTCCGGGACAGCAACAAGCGTTTGATCATATACAAATTCGTTTGAGCGGAAGTACTTCTCAATCGCCTGCGCTTTTTCAAGCCAGGTCACTTTGTCTTTCGTTATTTTCTCAGCAAGCTCCACTACCCGCTCTGGAAGCTCTTCTGGTACCTGTGTGTATTTCGAGACGAAGGCAAACTCTTCTGCCAGCTCTTCAGGTCCGGCTGCCTTAAGCTTTTCCACACTGTACACAGGGTGGTCAAAGTTAAGTGAGTATGGCCCAATTGAACCCTCTTGTCCATCAGCCTTTGACGTGATTTTTTCTGTTGTTGGATCAAGACTGAATTGGAGGGTGGAGTTACCTGCAGATGCTTCCACTTGTGTCACGCCGAGCGGATAAACAAGGTGCGGATACCCAATCTTCGGAGTGACCCTGCTCGTACGCTGTTCCGTTTTAACTTCCTCTTCAAAAGGCTGCATCGGAATGTTTTGCTCTGGTAGAAATTCTACCGGCATGGCTGTGCCTTTGTCCGTGATCCACCCTTTGCCCGTATAAACATCCTTTGTCTCAATCCGCCAGTAATGGCGTCCATCTGCTTCAGCGGTGAAAACAACCCTGTCGTCTCCGATGAATGGTCCTCCGAGAGCAGAATCATCCGTTCCGTAGCCGACTTTTTTTACGCCGCCTTTGCCATCGCCTGAATCCTCATTATACGAGGTAATGAACGGGACAGGGTCCGGCCAGATCGGATCAGCCTTTGGAGCTGCATAGCCAATTCCCACACTCAAGACGATCATGGCGACAAGAGGTATCATCCATTTCTTCGCACTTTCGAGGTTCTTCTTCACTACTTCCTTATCGGCAATCCGGTAATAGGCCAGTATTCCCATCACAGCAAAACCCGCAATGACTGTCCGGACAATTGCCGCGTCGGCTTCATAAGGACTGAATGTATCCAGCACCGTGATATAAACCAGCGTCATGAAGAAAAACACGAAAATTTGTTTCCTGTTGATCAGCCAATATTGTATCAAGTATGCCATCAGCCAAAGCAATGTAAAGAACAACAATGTACGAAACACATTCGAAATTTCAGTCCATTCGGCATTGACGATAACCACTGAATTGGCGATTACCTCATTGATCAGTTGCCCAAACCATTCCAGGCTGAAAAATGTTCCTTCAAAATACATAAAGTGAATGGAATAAAGGACGATGATGATTTTTAAGAGAGCAGACGGCAAAATTGGCATATTGAAGTAAGACATCATCAGTGAGACAAACACAAAACCAAGAAAAACACCTAAGTGGCCAGTATCTGTCAATTCCTCCAATGGCCGCAGCCACTCCCATAGCAGTAAAAAGCTGAAAATATACAGTAAAAAGAAAGTGACGTCTTTTTTGGATTTATCGATCCTCAACCTTTATTCACCTCCGAGAAGGCTTCCGCGAACTGGCCATCATGTACCATGACTAGCCGGATTCCCCTGGCATTTGCCGAGGCTCTTAAATTCTTCTCCGTTTTTGTCGGGGATTCCTGGCCATTTTTAATCAGGAAGATGCTCACCGATGCGTTTCTTTGATTATAGAAGGCAGCTTTTTCAATCAACTCTTTCGTCAGTTGGGCGGTAATCAGCATAATTGAATTGTTCTGCTGCGCTAAAAAGCTCTCCGCCTCAAGAACCCGGTCAAACGGGACGGGGCTCCCATCCTGAATTTTAGCAAGGTGATGGAGAAGCTGTTGCTGGTGGGCTTCCCCGCCGCGTGCCGGAAACGCCTTGCGTTCAGCGCTTAATGTCAATAAGCCTACCTGTGCGCCTTTTCGTAAAATTGCCCTGATAACCGAAGCTGTGAAAGAAACGACGACTTCAAAACGAGGTTCAGGGGCACAATCCATTAAAATGACCACATCATGTGACTGCCTCTGTTCGAATTCCTTCGTCATAATATCATTCCGCCTTGCAGTAGCCTTCCAGTTGATCCACGAAAAGCGGTCTCCCGGCTGGTATTCACGGACACCGATTGCCATCGATGTATCACGCTGGACTCGCTCCTTTGAGGCGGTCATCCCCTGGTCAAAATGATGGGCAACCGGCCTATAAACCATATCCTGATAAGCAGGATAAACCAGGATCTTGGTTTCAACTGGCAATACCTTTTCTTTTTCAATTAATCCAAGCGGGTCCCCTGTTTTCAACTTGATGCCCATTAATGTATGCTCACCTCGAGGAAGGTTTTCAATCGAATAGTCAAAACCGAATACCCGGTTGAATCCAGGAAACAACATCGTTTTCGCCTTTTGTAAATCCCTGTTCCCCGTAAGTGTATCACCGGCCTCTTCTTCCCCAATCGCATAAAACAGCGGGAATCCCAGTTTCCTTTCAAGCACAATGCTAGCCTTGAACTTCTCGCCAGCGTTATATTCCTGTTTCGTAAATACCCTTTCCGCCTTGATATCCTTGATGGAATAAAAAGCGAGACCAAGGGCGTAAAGAGCAAATGGCAAAAAGCTGTAAAACAGGAACCAGCTGACAAATCCTCCCTGGAACATCGCATAGGAAAACGTGATCAAGATCAATAACAGTAAAACGATGAGCTTCCAAATTTCTTTGAACTTTTGGAAATATTTTTTCATATTACTTCACGAGCCTTTGGACCGGGACAGGCACTCTCGCCAACACTCTGTTGACGACATCCTCGGTTGTAATCCCCTCGAACCTGGACTCTGATTTTAAAATGATCCTGTGGGCGAAAACAAATGGAGCCAGGTACTGAATATCATCCGGGATGACGTAATCCCTTCCATAAATGAAGGCATACGCCTGGGCAGCCTTCATCAAAGCGATCGATCCACGAGGGCTGACACCAAGATATACACTTGAATGCCCGCGGGTACGGCTAGCCAGTTCCACAATATATCGCTTAAGTGTATCGTCTACTACCACTTCTTTGATACTCTGCTGCAGATCGCGCAGATCTTCAAGTGAAACAACAGGCTGCAAGTCTTCAATCGGAAGATTCCGCTGCGCCCGGTTCAAAACTTCCATTTCCTCTTCCAGTGCAGGATATCCCATTTTCATTTTTAACAAGAAACGGTCTAGCTGTGCTTCCGGCAGTGGATATGTACCCTCATAATCAATCGGGTTCTGTGTCGCCATTACGAAAAATGGCTTGCCAAGTATATGGGTTACGCCGTCAACCGTCACACTATGCTCTTCCATTCCTTCAAGCAGCGCAGACTGGGTCTTCGGAGAGGTTCTGTTGATTTCATCTGCAAGAATGATATTGCCCATTATGGGACCTGGCCTGAATTCAAACTCCATCTCCTTTGGATTGTAAATCGAAACCCCTGTCACATCAGATGGCAACAGATCTGGTGTAAACTGAATCCTCCTGAACTTGGCGCTCACAGACTTCGCCAGTGCTCGAACCATCATCGTCTTACCGACTCCAGGCACGTCCTCAAGCAGCACATGGCCGCCGGCAAGCAATGCAATCAAGCTTAGCTCCGCCACATTACGTTTACCCGTCATGACCTTATCAATATTTCCTAGAATTCTTTCAACTGTTGGATTCATCTGATTCCGCACCGAAATTTCCCCCTTAAAATCTATTTATCTACGTTAACTATTACTTTTTTTACTCCAATATGTCTATATTCGCTATTTTCTGTAAAAATCCTGTAATACGCAGCATGAAAATATAACCACTTAGTGATAGACGGAAAATTTCGGGGGAATGTTTCATGCTAAGAATAAAAAACGCAAGCAACTCGATCTGCTCAAAGCTAACACTTCTCACAAGATAATCGAGAAGCAAACTTAAGTATGAAACTGGCTGGGCTCTTGAGCTATATAATTCTAGAGGTGAAATTTTATCATGAAATAAAAAAAACGGCATCTTCCCTAGAAGCCGTCATCAATTTTTATATGAATTCTATTTAACTTGCTGCCTTAGGAATCGCACCCATGCCCTCAAGGATGATCTTCGCATCGTTATTCAAATATGCTTCGATATCATTCCGTAAAAACAACAGCGAGTGATCCCTGACGATTACCTTCAAGCCTCTCAAGTCAAACTTTGAAGCATAGCTATTCACTGTATTGATGACCGCCATGTCTTTCCTTGTGAGCGGCTGGTGCCCAGCTTCCATCCGTTTCGTCAGAAACTCAAGCAATTCCCTCGCATTTGACTTTAAACGGCTGCGATTCTCGTTCAGGACTTCGATGTTCTCCTCCATATACATTCTTGCGGCAGCAAAATCGAGCTCCTCGACACAATTGTTGATCCTGGCAATCAAGTCCAATACGTGCATTACTTTCTCCTCCTGGTGTACAAACTCTGCTTATCTTCTATATCGGCCAATCACCCAGCCACTCCATACTTTATGTAAAAATTAGGCTATTAGACTTATACATTGCTAGGTAATAGTAGGAGATTGGTCTAAGGTATAAGATGTTATCATCCCTATTCTTCAATTTAGGAGGCGGCTGAGATTCCGGCCGCCTCCTGCTTTACATCCTGAGTTTTAGTTTTGGTATTATTCCCGCTCTATCTATGAGTCTTTCCATTCTCATCAACATAGATGGATTCTATGACGGTCCTTTCGAAAGGTTTACCTTTAGCGTCAACTCCCGTGATTTCTGTTGTCAGGTTGTATACACCTGGATCGGTGAGATCACCATCAAGCACCTTGCCTGCTTTGGATCCTTTCCCCGCTTCTTTTAGCTTCTTTTTGCCATCTCGGTCATATTTGATCCACTTTGTTTTATAGGAAGCTTTCATACTTTGATTTTTATCCTTCTTCAATTCAACATCAAGAGGACTGTCGACCCCGACCACAAACAGGTATGCCGCGGCTGGTCCTGTCACCATCCATTTCCCATCCTCTGGTTTTGAGATTTCAAACGTATGGACCCAGGCTCCTTTAAAGAAGTCACCTTTATCCTGTTCAATTTTTGCTGCCTTGTACTCCTGTCCATCTGGCCCCCTCAATTTTAGCGAGGTCATCTTCTTTTCACTGAGGAATGCCATTTGGAAGCTTTCTGCTCCATCTTCAATCACGAAGCTTTCCTTTATTGCTTTTTCAGCTTTGCCGCCTTTTACAATCTGGTTTGTCTCACGTTCTGTCATGCTCTCGGCAGCTAAGAAAGTACTCGAAACAGCTTGCTGTTCTGACATTGTATATGGTTTGAATACCGAAAAAGTATATGATCCTTCACGAATGGTCGTATGGTTCCAGGCGCCTTCCCTGATGATTGATCCGCCCGGCAAACGGGAACTCGCGACTGTGACGACACCATCATTGGAGCCATAGCTGCTTAAATACAGGCCTCCCCAATATAAGGCGCTGCCGAATGAGCCCCATTTATAACCGCCTAGTGTATAGTAGCGGTTCTTCGTAGAGTTTGAATGGCTATCCGTAATGCTGCGGAAGTATTTCATATTTCCTGTCATGAGCGAACGGGTCGCATCATTATTGTTTCCAAGCAAAGCTGCCAGCCACCAGGCTGAGCTGCTGTGGGCAAGGTCTGAAAGCTGCGTGCCATGATGAGGTGATGAAAGAGTAATGACATTCGATACATATTGGTGCGCGCTGTAATGGACGAGTGCTGTCTGGGTATCGACTCCTCCCTTGCTATAGCCTACAACAACAAGCTTTTTCTGCCCAAAGTAATCATAGATTACCTTCAGCTTTTGCGCTAACATCGCCCCATTTTCCCACATGTCCCGATCAGAATAGAGATCGATAAATGCTGTCTGATAGCCATTGGCAAGCGCGGTTTCATACATATCATTACCTTCCCACCAGACAGATGCCGAATTATTATAGCCATGGACAAATACAATTGGAGATTTAGCCGGGTCAATCCAAGACGGTTCTGCGCCTACATACCATGTTCCTGGAGTTCCGGAAGAACCCCCACCTAAATCTCCCGCTTTTGCAGCAACCGGCACCATCAGCAATAAAACCATCAATAATGACATTATTCTCTTACTCCTTCGCAAACCCATACCCCTCCCTTTTCTTCTTCAGGCCCTTTTGTCAGCAGATATTTTAAAAGAGGCCATCATTAAAGATTATTGTTCTAAGAGTCTAAAAAGAATGGGAAACTGGGCTTATTTAATTGGGAAAGAAATAACAAGCATAATAATTTTCTATCGTATGGTGATAATAAAGTCTATCCTTTTAAGAATTGGTGATAATTTGGACAGCTTGATAAAGATCCTGATACCTAGACAGTTATTTTTATTGCTTTTACTTTCAACCGGGTTGCTCAATCACGTCATTCTGATCCCGAACCTGTTATCAGCAGCTGGACGGGACAGCTGGCTAAGTGTTCTCTTGGCCTATCCTATCTCTCTTGTTTTTCTTTGGCTGATTTATTTCATTGTCAAAAAAAGTCCACATGACGGCTTCTTTTCGATGATCAGGAATAGACTTGGGAAATCTTTTTCCATCCTTTTTTCCATCCCTGTCATTTTCTTTTTATTTGCTAGCGCCTATATCACTCTTAGGGATTTAATCATCTGGCTGAATGCATACTTCCTGGCCGACACTTCTTTTTTCTTTATCAATGCGATGTTGATCGTTGCCTGTTTGTTGGTCACTCTTGCCGGAATCAAATATATGGCGATAGCCAGCGGATTCATATTGCCGCTTGTCATGATTTTCGGAATATTCATCGCACTGACAAACACAGATTTAAAAGATCCTGCCTTGCTATTTCCGGTTTTAGCTGATGGGTATTTTCCTGTTGTCAAAGGGATCGTTTATGCCTTATCCGGACTTCTGGAAATATATCTTGTGATTTTATTGCATCCATTTTCTCAGGAACGCATCAAGTTCAGGCAATTGTTCATTATGTTGACTATTCTTACCGGATTGATCTTAGGTCCACTTACCGCATCGATAATGGAATTCGGACCAGCTGAATCCGTTCATTACCGGTATCCTGCCTATGAGCAATGGCGTGTTCTAAGCATTGGAGAGTATATCTCTCATCTGGATTTTTTCGCACTGTATCAGTGGCTGAGTGGTGCCTTGATTAGAATTGGCTTGTTCATGTATCTCATTGGTCTGTTTTTTACAGATCAAAAGAAGCATTACCAATTGAACCCCAAGCTGATTGTTGCCTTATATATAACCTTATTGGGTCTGATGATGTTAAATCTAGAATCTTATTCTTTTTATCATTTCGTTTTCGCTTACTTTCTTCCGGCTAGCATGATTTTCTTTATGTTCCAAACCTTATCATCAGCGTTAATTCTGTTATTTTTCATGAAAAGGGATGAACGAAATGGCAAGAACAATAAACTCGAATCCTCCTCATAAACCAAGTCTTATAGAAAAGGCTAAAGAACAACTAAAAAACAGTCAGGATTTAGTCTGTAAAGAACACAAGACCGATATGGGCTCTTTTGAAATCGTTTATTTGGAAAGCTTGATTGATATTCAATACTTGGACCAATATATCTTGCCGAAAATTGGTACTGATTCAGAAGGTTCTCCTAAAGAGAAGCTTACAGCACTTTTTCAAGCGGCAGATGTAACATCCAAACCTTTAGAAGAGGTGATTGATTTACTCTTAGGCGGAAATGTCTTATTCCGGTTTCAAGAGGAACTGCTCAGCATCCAGGCTGCAGACCTGCCTAAGCGCCAGCCGGAAGAATCCGCACTTGAAACGTCCATTAGAGGACCAAAGGATGGTTTTGTAGAGGATTTAAAGACAAATATATCCTTAATCCGCAGAAGGCTTAACACACCTTCCTTATGTCTGGAGAAGTACACCATCGGCAAAAGAAGTAAAACAAAGGTTGCAATCCTGTATATCGATGATTTGATCGATAAAAGAGTTCTTAGTGAGATTAGGAAGCGGATGTCTACTGTTGAGATGGACATTTTAACGAGCATTTACGATCTTGAATCGAAAATCCGGGACAGGCCTCTTTCCTTTTTTCCAACAATGGACTACACAGGGAGACCTGATTTTATTGTCGAGGCACTGAACCAGGGACGGTTTGCCCTTATTGTGGACGGGAATCCTACAGTGTCTTTTGCGCCGATTAATTTGCTTTTGCAAACGAAATCACCTGAGGATAGTTACATAAGCTATGCCTATGTTTCATTAGAAAGAATAATCAGGATGCTCGGGATCACTGTTTCTGCCTTTTTGCCGGGAACATGGATCGCTTTCTCTGCATTTAATATTGAACAAATTCCTTATTTACTTGTAGCCACGATCTCTGTATCCCGCTTTGGATTGCCCTTATCGGCACCAATTGAAATGTTCATCATTCTTTCCTTGTTTGAGTTATTCAATGAAGCCGGTGTCCGGTTGCCGAGAGCGATCGGGCAGACAGTTGCTGTTCTAGGCGGCCTGATTGTTGGGGATGCAGCCATCAGGGCCGGATTAACATCACCGACGATGTTAGTCGTGGCTGCTATTACCTATATTTCATCTTTCACTTTAGTGAATCAGTCACTAAGCTCTGCAATTACCGTTATACGATTCGCTGTTATCTTTCTTAGCACTTTCCTGGGGTTATTCGGTGTAATCATCGGGTTTCTCCTGACCGTTCTTTACTTTTCGACCATTTCATCCTTTGGATCGCCTTATCTGGCTTCGATTGCTCCTATTAGCTTGAGGGAAGCCATAAAATCCTTCCTAAAGGCACCGACACAGTATTATAAGTCAAGAACCTCCTCAACAAGTCCAGACGATCCGACAAGAGGTGGAAATCATTCATGAGAAGTCGCTGTCTTATTTCTATTATTATCGGATGTGTCATGCTAAGTGGCTGCTCTAACGTTAAAAACATTCAGGATTTGACGTATATCGTTGCGATAGGAATGGACTATGACCCAGAAAAAGAAGAATATACTGCTTACCTGCAAGGGTTGAATTTTGCCAATGTTGCCAAACAAGAAGGGAGCAGGCCTACTGAACCAGTCCCAATATTCATTGCATCCGCAAAAGGAGAAACTTTGAACCTTGCAGTAAGCAAACTGTACAATCGAACAGAACCACCATTATTTTTCGGACATGTCATCACCCTTCTTCTTAGTCAAAGAATTGTTACACATCGCTTCAGTGAGGTCATTGAGGAAGTTGGCAGGAATCGCTCGCTTCGGCCTACCCTTCGAGTGATGACAACAGAGGAAAGCATACAGGAAGTTTTAAATATAAAGGCCCTTTTTAACTATCCTGCAATCTATACAGTTCTTTATAAAAAGGGGGACACCGAATTATTTCAAGATGAAATAAAACCCACTACCCTCATGGACTTCTTAAGACAATATAATGAGCCGATGGGCTCCGCTAAGCTCCCATTGGTCAAAATCGATAAAGAAAGCTGGCAGGCTGATAAAAGCTATCCGGTATTATATTTTGATGGTCTGGTGGTTTTCCAACAGCAAAAGTACACGAATTCTTTGTCTTTTAAGGAAGCAATCTTTATCGATTGGCTTTTGGAAAAGAAAGTATCATTGACCCAAAGAGCAGAAGAAGAGGGTGAACTAGCCGCCGTAGTCAAGCTTGCTTCCCCAAAATTGAAAATCAAATATGGAAAAGAAACCGATGCCCCCCATTTTTCCATTGAAGTTAGCGCTCAAGCAGATTTGCTGGAAAAGGTCAGGGACATTCCTGAAGATAGATTAAAGAAAGAAATCGAGAAGGATCTTAAAAAGAAAATAATTTCCACCTTTTCAAATGGAGTGAGAAATCATGCTGATGTTCTGAACATCGGCGAAAAATGGTACAGGACATACCCTGAAAAATACAAAGAAGTAAAAAGAACAAATACCTTTTACTTAGAGGAGGATTCCTTAGAGGACGTGAAAGTGGACGTTCAAATCCTCCATTTCAACACCTATAAATACGAGTAGGGAAGCTCCTTAGCTTGCATTATTCTAAAGATGGCCATTCATCATTTAATGAATGGCCATCTTTTTAATTTCAAAGATTATTCTCCAACGATTTTTGCATCTTTCAGCATATCCTCAGTTAGCGTAATGCCTTCTTCTTCGGCTGCCTTCTTATTAACAATCAGTTCGAGGTTTTCAGGGAAGCCTACGGGAATTTCGCTTGGCTTTTTGCCCTTCAGAATCTCCACCGCCATTTTGCCAGTTGTGTATCCAAGGTCATGATAATCAAATCCATAGGACGCAAACGTTCCGCGCTTTACCGAATCCCCATCACCGGAAAAGATCGGGATGTCCTTGTCATTTGCTACTGTGATGACAGATTCAAGTGCAGCTACAACAGTGTTATCCTTTGGTATATACAATACGTCGACACGTCCAACCATTGATTCAGCTGCCTGCTTAACTTCAGCGCTCGTTGATATGGTTGTTTCGACCACTTCCAGACCCTCTTCTTTTAGAGCCTCTTTCGCATTCTTCACATTTATGACAGAATTCGGCTCGCCATTGTTGTATATGATACCGACCTTTTTCGCATCAGGAATGAACTTTTTAATCGCTGCAATTGTATTCTTGATGGCATCTGGATGAGTATCAGATGTTCCAGTCGCATTTCCGCCTGGCTTTTCGAAACTTTGTACAAGCTCGGCAGAGACAGGATCGGTTATGGCAGAGAACAAAATCGGTATATCCTTCGTCGCCTGGACTGCCGCCTGGGCACTAGGTGTCGCAATCGCTAAAATAAGATCATTCTTATCCGAAACCAGCTTTTGGGCAATCGATGCATTGTTATTCATGTCCCCCTGGGCATTCTGATAATCAAGCTTGAGATTCTTGCCTTCCTCATAGCCAGCATCCTTAAGGGCTGCAATAAAGCCTTCTCTTGTCGCATCCAAAGATGGGTGCTCAACAATCTGGGTAATTCCGATCTTAACCATTTTTTCTTTATTGTCACCACTCGCCTGGTCGCTTCCGCCTCCGCATGCCGCAAGCATCAGCATTGCCCCGCTCATTAAAGCTGCCAATCTCTTTTTCATCCTTTGTCCTCCCCAAATTCAAGAAAATGTATGTATCGTCTTGGTGAATGAAATTGTCGACTGTCTGTCCTCCTTCTGTAAGCGTTTTTATATTATTTTTAATATTCTGATATTAACACGTGCTAGAGAGTAGGACAATAGGAGATTTAGGATTTTTTTTGCGGATTTAGGACTTTTCTATACTTACAGACAAAAAAAGATCCATCCAAATAGGATAGATCCGTGTCTTTGTTACTCATTACGTATAAACGATTCCAGTTCTGCTGATTTATTCCCATAAGGCATACGGGAATATCCTTTATGTGCACCTGCTGCATCCTTGTTTATAGCAATAAGTATTTCATTCAGAAAGCCGATCATATACTTGTATGTCTTACTAGCTGCATTGAGTACAACTTACAAGAACTTTTATACAGGGTTGGGATCTGGCTTATCTTCTTTTTTAAATAATTTCCCTTTTTCCTTTTTTGGTTTTTTTTCAACAACCTCTGACCTAAAGTCTTTTAATATTGAGAAGGACATAGCAATCAATACAAAGGTCAATGGAAAGGCACTGACAATGATGGCTGTTTGCAAAGCACTCAGTCCACCAGAGAGCATAAGTACGACAGCAGATGCTGATAGAAAAAGCCCCCAGACAATTTTCACGACATTTGGTGGATTCAAGTCTCCTTTCGCTGTTTGCATCCCTAAGACGAATGTAGCTGAGTCAGCCGAAGTAACAAAGAATGTAGTAATAAGAATTAATGTAATAATGACCAATGCACCAGAGAATGGTAAAAGGTCATATACGTAAAATAGGGCTGTTTCTAAGCTTTGACCGGATATGTTGGCACCTTCAAAGTATTCAAAGTAAATAGCCGTTCCTCCAAATACCGCAAACCAGAAGGCACAAACAAGTGTGGGAATGATGAGTACGGCAATCATGAACTCCCTCACCGTCCTTCCTTTGGAAACACGGGCAATGAATGTCCCTACAAAAGGTGCCCATGCAATCCACCATGCCCAGTAAAAGATTGTCCAGTCTTTTATCCAACCAGCTTGCTCTTCATTAAATGGAGTCAATCTTAAACCCATGCTCGGCAGGTTTTGCACATAGCTCCCAAGTGTTGTCGTAAACAGGTCAAGGACAAAGCCTGTTGGACTTAAGATTAATAACCCAAAAAGCAAAAGGACAGCTAAAATCAAGTTCGCATTGCTTAAATACTTAATTCCCTTTTGCAGACCAGTGCTGGCAGATAGGAGAAAAAGAACAGTTACAACTGCTATTATAATAAGCTGAATCGTGAAGTTATTTGGTACTCCCGCAACATAGTTTAGACCTCCATTTATCTGTGCCGCACCCAATCCTACAGATGCTGCTACACCAAAAATCGTTGCAAATACAGCGACTACATCTACGGTGGTTCCGAGTATTCCTTTTGAGCGTTCCCCTATCAAAGGCATGAGGGTTATACTCATCAGACCAGGTTTCTTTTTCCTGAATTTATAGTATGCCAGGACAAGTGCGATGACAGCGTAAATAGCCCAGGCATGAAAACCCCAATGCATGTAAGTGTATCTTAAAGCAGTTTTTGCTGCCTCAGGTGTGCCCCCTTCACCAATTGGCGGATTTACAAAATGAGAAATAGGCTCCGAGACCCCAAAGAAAAGCAACCCGATACCCATTCCAGCACTGAACAACATTGCAAACCACGTTGCACGGCTGAAGTCAGGCTTGTCCTCATCTGCTCCTAACTTTATTTTTCCATATTTGCTAAAAATCAAAAATAACGCAAACAGGAGGAAGAAAGAAGCTGCTAATTGATAAAACCATCCAAAAGTGTCTAAAAAGAATCCCTTAGCCACATCCATTACTTCACCTAATTGGATTGGAGCTACCACACCCCAAATCACAAATCCACTCGCAATGACGAGAGAAATCCAGAATACCTTTGATACCTTGTTCACTTCAGCCACTCCCCATGATGAATTTCCTTACAAGATACGGTTATCTTGCCCGAAATCAAGGCATGCATTCGCGAATATCCCCATATAGGAGGGGCATTAAATTCCCAAAATCCTGTACAAGTTCCTATTATTATGTATTTATTAAGTTACCAATAAAGAGTATGATAGAAATTAAAAAGGCTGTTTCGAAGTATACGAAAAGAGTCCTGAACAAAGAAAGAGGTAAGCAAATGAATGCAGCATACTCAACAACCAAAGAAACAACTAAGACAAAAGTTTTAGTCATCAATGCTCTTTTTATTGCATTGACCGTTGTAGCAACCATGTTCATCAATATCAGGCTCCCGATCATGGGGAATGGAGGCCTGATCCATATGGGCAACATCCCTTTATTTATTGCCGCCTTCGTTTACGGCAGGAAAACAGGTGCAATAGCAGGAGCCTTCGGAATGGGCTTGTTCGACATCATCTCAGGATGGGCATTGTGGGCGCCGTTCACTTTCGTTATCGTCGGCGCAATGGGCTATGTAGCTGGATTGATGGCTGAAAAAATGCCTGGCAAGAAAGTGTATGTGTACTCTCTTGCAGTTATCGTTGCCCTTGTCATTAAAATCGTTGGCTACTACTTTACCGAAGTGGTTCTATACGGAAACTGGATCCAGCCATTCGGCTCAATCCCAGGAAACGTCATGCAGGTCGTCATTGCTGGTCTGATTGTCATCCCACTTGTTGGCCGAATGAAGAAATTGTTATAATTTGTACGCCATAAAAACCCCTATGGAATATATTCCTCCATAGGGGTTTTTATTATGTATTCATTTGATTAACGCTCGAAAGAAATTGACTCCAGGTCCATTAATGTGTGCTGATCATATTGTCGAACGCTAAACATAAATTGTAGATATTTCTCGGGAAATTGTTGGATTTTGAAGGTGGGGTTCGATTAGGTCTTTCTCTCCGGAGGCTATTTGAAAGGATTCTAGATTGCGTATCGTCAAGCGATATACAATAAAACCTTCTTAGACACGACACAAATACTCGTAGCAATGCTCGTATTCATATCGGGCAGCAAGATCTCTTACAAGGTCTTGCATGTACCTTATTTCCGGAATATTGCTGTTAGCCATCCCCATTTTCTATTCTTGATTTCCTCTTCCAGACGTTTGTTAAAATCACTCTGGGAATTCCACTCATTCTTTTGCTCTTCCCGCATTTTCTGAATTTCTTTTTGCAGAAGCTCACTTCTCTCTCTTTCCTGCTGCAGCAAGTCTTCGTAATGGCCATTTTGCTGTTCAAGTAATCTTTCAATTTTCGCATTCGTTCTTTGTGCTGAATTTCCGATACTGGAACTAATCACATGATGATCCTGCTGAAGCTGGGCAACACTTGTCTTCATCTGGGTCATGTCGTTTTTCAGCTGCATATTCATTTCACGCGCAGCTGCCAGTTCATTGACCACAAAAAGCAATACCTCTTTTAATTGGTCTGGATCCTGCGGTAAGTTACTCCCATACGCGTCGTTGATTGCAACCTCTGTACTGCCCGATCCATCCAGCCTCTCTTTTTGCTCGGCAACAAGATCTTTTGCTGTATCGTCCAATGGCTTGTCCGTATCGCGCAGCGCTATAAGCGAATTAATATCGGATTGGACAAAGATCCTCCGGTCGCCATCCTTCAAAAACTCATAGCCATTACGCTCCAGTATTTGGCCGTACTTTCGAACTGTAGGGGTTGCAATCCCAACAGCTTCTGCTACTTCTTTTGTTGAGAATGCCTGTTCGTTCGGTTGTATATCGTGTCGCATATCGCACCTCCTATCTCCAATATGACGAGTTTCAACAATATTTGCAAGAGTCATATCGTCTATATTTTTATTCTAGCAGAATTGGCGATATCCGACATATCGGTTAGGAATTATTTTTTCTGTGGAAAGTAGACTGCCCAACATTGAATGAAGTGGATGCCGGGCAATTTTCAAGCGATATACAGAAGGTTCGGAAGCGCTTCACCCGCAGGAAACCTCCAATACTGGGGTACAGCACAGTTTACTCAGCTTGAGAACCAAAAATCGCCAAATCTTGATAATCCAATACGAACATGGAGCCGTTCCATTTTAATCTATTCTGTATAAAACCCAATGAATCTGCTTGGAAAACATCTGATTCTTTCATGCCAGTAACATACACTGTGTCTGGAATCTTGTCACCATTCACATCGCCTCTAGCAAAACCGACGACAGTCGAATTCCTGACATTCGAATTATAATAATGATTTTGCATAACCTGCTCCCTAATATTTATTCTTTCTCCTAATCAGTGCACCAATCGTCTCTGATACATCTTGCAGGATCCTATTCCATTTCTCATTCAGCGTCTTGCTTAACCCGATATGGAACTGGATCTCATATGGCTCCACCCCGATAAGAAATCCCTTGATCCGATCTTTTTGGAGAAACAACAGATTAAACAGATGGAAATTATGAGAGGAAATATCCAGTTCCCGGTGTTCATGTAAATCAGAAAGCGGATAAATCGTAAGGCTTCCTGGCTCATTACCTGAAAATGCTGCATCGACAATAATCACAAAGGCAGCATCCATTATTTGCTCAATGCAATAATCAATATCCGACTCACCAATTAAAAACGAAATATCTGCTTTAGTATTCAGCCTGGATAGTTCCTCAATCAAATAAATGCCGATTCCATCATCCATCATCAATACGTTGCCAATACCTAAAACGATGATTTTTTCCATTAAAACACCTTTATTGTTTTCACTTGTTTTCCCGGAATGTACACATGGGTCGCACATGACATGCAAGGATCAAAAGAACGCAGGATCCTTCCAATCTCGGCAGGTTTCTCCGGGTTTTGGATGGGTGTCCCGATCAAAGCTTCTTCAGCAGTCCCTCTATAGCCGTTTTCATCTCGAGTTGAAAAATCCCAGGTGGACGGAGTAATGATTTGATAGTATGATATCTTCTTATCTTTTATTTTCAGCCAGTGGCCAAGGGCTCCTCTTGTCGTATCAACCAATCCCCTTCCGGATGCCGATTCGGGTAGTTTATATTTTTTTTGCACATCTACTCCAGGTATGATCTGCTTGAGCAATACCTTCATTATTTCCGCGATTTTTTTCGCTTCCAGGGCTCTGGCAATCGTTCGATCCATTGCCGAAATTCCATTATCATACAAACCACTTAATATTAATCTTGCCAGCGGTCCCACTTCAAAAGGAAGCCCATTATACCTTGGTGCTTTTACCCAGGAATAAGCATCTTTTTTATCCATATCCGGCACTGGCTCAGCTTCTTCAGGTGAATTGGTATTTTTCTCTGATGTAAAGTAAGAGTGATCGATTTTTTCCTGAATTTTGCTTTCGTCAAATACCTGCATACCTTCAGCCGTCAAGACAAGCGGATCAACATATAATGTCCCAAGCTCTTTATAGTTGTTAAAGGAACCATAAGACAGTAAATTCCCGTAGCCCCCGCCTAAATGGAAATATTCTTGATAGTAGTGGGCGATGTCATATACATCCGGAATCATACTTTCATCAATGAACGCAGATATCTTCTGTAAAATCGAATCCAGGTGGACCACCTTTTCTGCTGTTGCCTGGGTCGTGATCCCGCCGATGAAGACGCCATGATTATGAGGGGCCTTTCCGCCGAGGACCGCCAGCATTTGATGGGCAAGCCTGCTGATTGTGAGAGATTCGAAGTAGTGCCTGGCAATTCGGTCATTGATTTCAGATGGCAGCCGGAAGTCGTCATGATCGGCCTGGAACAGAGAATCTTGATCGATTTTCACAAAATCAGGAACCGTATATTGATAAAAATGGCGGATATGATTTTGCAGGAACTCACAGCAATGAATAATATCTCTTAAATACCTTCCCTGTTCCATTGGCACGATGTTAAGTGCATCCTCTAACGCCAAAGAAGAGGCCATCGAATGTGCAGATGAGCAAATCCCGCATATCCGCTGGGTAAAATAAACGGAATCAAACGGGCTTCTGCCGATCAGCATCTGCTCAAAGCCTCTAAATAAATTGCCTTTTGTTTTTGCATCCACAACCTGATTGTTTTCTACCGTAACATCAATCTCCATAAAGCCGCTGATTCGTGTTAATGGGTTAATGACAATACGTTTACTCATCCTTCACCACCCTTGTCGTGTCATAACTGATAAATGGAGCCATTGCATCCGGGAAACCAAATTGCGCACAGCCAATGCATGGAGTGTCATCCCCTATCGGCCAGTTCACGTGTCCGTTCCATTGCCTGGTCGGGCAATCAACCCTTGTCACCGGCCCGCGGCATCCAAGCTTGAATAAACATGTTTTATCTCCCAGTTTTTCAGCAAAAATGCCCCTGTCAAAAAAAGGTCTCCTTGGGCAGCGGTCATGAATCAAGGTACTGTAAAACATAAGCGGCCGGCCTAGGTTATCTGTTTCTGGTTCTCCGTAAAGGATGAGGTGGGCAAGTGTCCCTAAAAACCAGTCTGGATGTACTGGACACCCTGGCAGCTTAATCATTTTCTTTTCCGGAAGAACCGCCTGGAGGCCGACGGACTCAGATGGATTGGGCTTGGCAGCTGAAACACCACCGTGCGTGGCACATGCGCCTACCGCCAAAATGTTCGATGCTTTTTCTCCAAGCATTTTAGCTGCCTCAAGGCCTGTAAGCGGCTTTCCTTGCCAGCTGCCGATGATATTATAAAGACCGTTATTTTTTAAGGCGACCGCTCCCTCAACGGCTAAAATGAAATCCTCATCCAGGGTGTCCATCAGTTTTTCAATCGCTTTTTCTCCTTCGGCTGCCATCAGGCTGTTGCTGTAGCGAAGATTCACCATTGAATTTAGCGCATATTCAATATCGGGATTCTGGCCATTCAACAAAGAAATAATATTCCCGGAGCATCCGTTCAATTCTAAGTACACTAAGTTTCTTTTCTTGATCAAACCTCTATCAAGTTGCTTAATTGCTGTACTTGTAAGTCTTTCAGCAATTGCCTCATTCGTTAATGGTTCAGGCGGCAATACAGGCTGACTCATTGCACCAACCTCCCAACCACTGGCAGCATGGCAAGGATTGATTGCTGACCGGCATGGCAGGACGCAAATTCCTGGGTATAGTCCTTTCCTGAAACCAGACCAAAATGAGTAGCCGCCGCCCAGGCACGATTATTCGTCACATCATAAACGATGCCATTGACAGCAACATAAGCAGGCCTTCCGTTTTTACCATCGAATGTTGCTAACTCTTGTATCGTAAACGAGCGTTGATTGTTAGTTGTGTTATTTGGATTTGGCAGGGGAGTGATCGGTGGTATTTGCGGCTGGCTTGTGGCTGCAGGCTGTGGAATGGAATTCTGTACTGGACAAGAGGTTTTACTTGCCTGATTTGCCAACAGCTCACTTAGAAAGTGGATGGAAGACAGCGCATCCCATATGCGCTGCAGGATTTGCTGATTTTTATAGTAATCACTTGTTCTTGAAAGGGTATACAAGTCCTGCCGTGCCTGTGTAACAAGGTGATTCAGCTGTAATCTGATTAGCTCTGTGTTGTTCATGACTTCCTCTCCTTAAGGCAGCTTTCATCCTATCCTATGCGGGAGCCCAGGAATAATTAACATATTCTTGGCAAGAGCATTCCTGAAAGCCGCTGCAGCCTGCGCGTCGTGCCAAAAGGAGTTCTCAACAACAGTTTTCCGGACTCCAGCGATGAAACCTGGCCGATCACTTCAGCATCTCTGCCAAATTCATTTTGTTTAATGATGTGTATCGCCCTTTCTGCTAAGCTCGAATCTACAATAAACACCATTTTCCCCTCATTGGCTAAATAGAGAGGATCGAATCCTAAAATGTCACATGCTCCCTGGACATCCTTCCGTATTGGAATCGAGTCTTCTCCAAGCTCGATCGTCACCTGGAAGTCTTCACAGATCTCGACAAGGGTAGTGGCCAGTCCGCCCCTTGTGGGATCCCGCATGATGCGAATGTCTCCAACTTCATTCGTAAGATCTTGAATAAGATGATTCAGTGATGCACAATCACTCGCGACATCTGTCATCAAACCAAGCTCGTTTCGGGCGCCAAGAATCGAAACCCCATGGTCCCCTATTGTGCCACTTATGATTACGACGTCACCTTTTTTCATTTTTTCCGGGTTTGGACGGTGCGTCTCCTGCAGTTCCCCAATGCCAGTAGTATTAATGAATAGACCGTCCGCACTTCCCTTTTCGACTACCTTTGTATCACCGGCAACAATGTGGACACCTGCCCGTTCCGCTTCTTCTGCCATGCTTTGGGCAATTTTTTTCAAATCATTTACCGGAAACCCTTCTTCAAGAATGAAGCCTGCTGTAATAAACCGGGGGATCGCCCCGCAAACAGCTAAGTCATTTACCGTCCCTGTTATCGCCAGCTTTCCAATATTGCCTCCCGGAAAAAAAATCGGATTCACGACAAAGCTATCGGTCGTCACGGCCATATTATTGATCATCCCAGGCAGAATAGCGGAATCCAGCTTCGTCTGTACTCCATGGCCAAAAGACTTCACAAACACATCCTGAATCAGCTGGTGGGTAAGTTCACCACCCTCCCCATGCGCTAAACCAATTTTCTGTACCAAGCCTATTCCCCTCTCATATATTGATAATGTGCTGCACAAGTTCCTTCCGTTGAAACCATACAAGGCCCAATCGGATGGGCTGGTGTACATCCTTTATTAAACAAAACACAGCTTTCAGGATTGATTAATCCCCTGATGATTTCACCGCATCGGCATTTTGTTTTCCGCGGCTCTCCTACAGATACTTCATACCGCTTTTTCGCATCAAATTGTGCGTATTCCTCCTTAAGGACAAGTCCGCTCCCTGGAATCGTCCCCATCCCCCGCCAATCTTCATCGTGAAGACGCAGATATTGCTTAAGCAATTTTTGTGCGGTAAGATTGCCTTCATCTTTTACAACAGAGGGATAGTCATTTAATACATCAAATTTATTCTCGAGCAGAAGCTCAAGCAATTTATAGATCCCACTTAAAAGCTGCACCGGTTCGAATCCGGTTATGACTCCCGAGATCTGGTAATCTTCCACTAAAAAATCAAAGCTCTTTTTGCCCAGTACGACCGAAACATGGCCGGGTAAAATAAAGCCATCCAACTTCACCTCTCCTGAATCAAGAAGCGCCCTCATAACCGGCTCTACCAATTTCGTTGTCATCCAAACACTGTAATTCTTCAACTCTTTTCTTTCTGCTTCGCGAATGGCAAGGGTCAAAATCGGTATCGTGGTCTCAAAGCCAATCCCAAGGAGAATTACTTCTTTATCGGGATTTTCCTCAGCGATCTTCACACTGTCCAGTGGGGAATAGATCACCCGGATGTCCTTGCCATCCGTTTTTGAGTTCATCAGGCTCACTTTGGAACCAGGGACTCGCATCATATCGCCAAAAGTACACAGTATCCTGTTTGATCCTTCAGCCAATTGAATCATTGCATCAATCGATTTCTGGTCTGTCACACACACTGGACATCCAGGACCGGCAATCAGTCTGACATGATCTTTCAATCTGGTTTTCAATCCTGATTTGGCAAAAGCCATTGTGTGTGATCCGCATACTTCCATCAAAACTGGCACTCTTCCAAATTTCTTTTTAAATTCGCCAGCCAATTCAACCACGGCTTCCAGTGACTGACGTGCTAATGCCGGATCAGAGAGCGTCTCCAAACTTTCCATTTAAAATATTCCTCCATTCTTCGATGCTTTCGCGAGCATAAGTCTCGTCTACAACGGTCATCGCCTGTCCGGCATGAAGCAATACATAGTCACCCTTTTTAACCTCTGGGACAAACAGAATCCCGACATGCATCCTCGATCCCATTACATCCACCAGAGCCGTCTGCTCATCGATCTCCATCACCTTTGCGGGTACTCCCAGGCACACAGTGATCCACCACCTTACTTTTAATAGCATGAGAAGCTATGATGATTTGCCCTAATGATAAACCGCCATCATGACAGGGCACGTTTTTATGTGTCCTAACGGCAAATCCTTTTTCCTCGAGCTTCGCTTTAATTTCTTTCGTTAAAAATAAATTCTGGAACGAGCCGCCTGACAACATGACCGTCCTGTTCAGATGCGGGTTTCTTTCTGATAGTCTAGCAATCATCTCCACACAGCCTGAAACAATGGTTGAGTGAAAAGCGTGAATGATTTTGGCCGTACTAACATTGTTGAATTTATCCTGGATGATTTGAGAGAGCATCGGAGAAAGGTCTAGTTGAAGTTTATTTTCCTGGTTTGCTTTTAGATGGTATGGATAAATTCCACCCGAATGTTCCGTTTCGTTCATCATATAATCCGATAATCTGATTGCTGCTTCCCCTTCATACGTGGAAGTTAAGCAAGTTCCCAGAATCGCACTGACCGCATCAAATACTCTTCCGCAAGTACCTGCCATAGGCATATGAATTTGATTCACGATCATCCTCTTTAGGATATTGACCTCAGTGGCCTTGTCAGGGAATAGTTTCATCGCCATCTCTATGCCGTCTTCTTGCCAGTAATAATAAAGCATCCCAACCGCATTTCTCCATGGTTCCTTCACAGCTTTTTCACCGCCCGGAAGCGGAGTATATTCCAGGTGGCCAAGACGTTCAAAGGAATGGGCATTGCCGTATAAGAACTCAAACCCCCAGATGTTCCCATCAGCTCCATATCCGGTTCCATCCAGGATGATCCCGAAACTGGGTTCCAAGATGCCGTTATCTTCCATGCAGGAAACAAGATGGGCATGGTGATGCTGAATGGGTATGATGTTGCAATCATATTCTTTTACTAGTTCCGCTGATGCGTACAGAGGATGTTTATCAACCGCTATATGCTTCACTTCAACTCCCAGCCACTTTTTATAGTGAAGGAGCTGGGCCTTATAAAAATGAATCATTTCTTCGGAGTCAAGGTCGCCGATATGGGCACTGACCACGATGTCATTTTGCTTCCCCACAGCAAACGTACTTTTTTGATTTCCTCCAAAAGCAACGATTCCGTCCACTGCTGATTCGGTATGAAAAGGATCCGGTACAAACCCTCTTGCCCGCCTATGATAGAGCATTTTCTCACCGTCGAACTGGACGACAGAATCATCAATCGGAAGGTGAATACCACGATTGTGTGTTAATAGATAATCATATAGACAATCATTGATCGCTTCTTCTTTGTAAGGTATCGGCATTTCTGAAATATTTGCACTGGTCATGACCATGCATTCGAGTCCGCTTGTTTCAAATAGTCGATGATGCAATGGGGTATACGGCAGCATGATTCCAATTGTCGACAAGCCTTGTGACAGCTCTTCCGGAAGGGTACATTCCTTTCTTTTCCGCAACACCATAATCGGCATGACTGGACTTGTCAGCACATCCTCTTCTTCTTTTGAAAGATAACAATGCTTTTTTACAACATCCAGGTCCCTTGCCATAATGGCCAGTGGCCTGCGAGGCCGGTTCTTTCTTTTTCTTATTTCAACAATTGCTCTTTCTTGATGAGCATCACATGCAAGGTGATAGCCGCCGATTCCTTTTATCCCGACGATATTTCCGCTCCTTAAGAGTGCACCTGTCTCAAGAAGTGCCTCCTCATCCTGTGCTGACATTTCACCGTTTTGATGAAATAGCCGAATGTCAGGGCCACATGCAAAACAGCATATTGGCTGGGCATGATGCCGCCGGTTCAACGGATTAACATATTCTTCCTGACATTGGTCACACATCGTAAATTCACTCATCGTTGTATTGGGACGATCATAAGGCAAGGACTGTATGATGGTGTAGCGCGGACCACACTGAGTACAGTTTATGAATGGATACTTATATCTCCGGTTAGCTGGATCATTCATCTCTTGCAGGCAATCTTCACAAATTGCCGCATCCGCAGAAATCCATGGTAAGGAATAGGAATCTACTTTTTTGCTGGGAATGATCGTAAATTCTTCAAAATAAACAGGGGGAATTTTGGTTGTCGTGATATGATCGATCTTTGCCAGAGGTGGCGGCGACTCTTTTAGTTCTTTTACAGCTCTTACTAGACAATCTTCGTTTCCTTCCATAATCAACATGACATGGTCGAGATTATTCTGGACGGTTCCGGTCAAATGAAATTTTTTCGCAAGGGAATAAACGAATGGCCGAAATCCAACTCCCTGCACCCTCCCCGTCACCCTAATGCCTAATGCTCCGTACATTGCCTGTACGCTTCCCTAATCCAGTTGACCCAGTTTTCAAGGCCTTCACCAGTCTTTGCAGACAAAATCTTCAGCTGTGCTGCAGGATTAATAGCTTCTAAATCTTTTTCGGCTTCCTCCACACTGAATGAGACATATGGCAGGAGATCGATCTTATTGATTATCGTCAGATCCGTACGTCTGAACATCACTGGATACTTCGGGATTTTATCATTGCCTTCAGGTACGCTTAATAAAACGACTTTATAATCTTGTCCCAGGTCATAACCCGACGGACATACCAGGTTCCCTATGTTCTCAATAAATAGAATATCAATGTTTTCCAACTCAAATTCCGGGAGTGTTTTGGCAATCATCCTCGCGTCAAGATGGCATCCTCCAACAGTATTAATCTGGACAGTTTTTATCCCTAAAGACCGCAATCGTTCCGCATCACGGTCTGTGGCCAGATCTCCTTCAATCACGGCCACGGTTAAATCGCCACGCAAAACCTTGATCGTTTCTTCCAGCAGGGTTGTTTTTCCGGCACCAGGTGAACTCATGATATTGATGACAAGTGTTTTGTGATTTTTAAATAGTCTTCTATTATACGCGGCAGCTAGATTGTTATCTTTTAACACATCTGCCCCTAGCTCAATTTTCATTGTCTTCATAACTCCCCTCATAGGATTCCACCCTAAAAGTTTCACCGCTCACAAGCAGGCATCCGGGAACTCCACATTCCGGGCAAAGCGCAATCCTGTAATCTGGTTGAAACTCACACTGGCATGCCGGGCACTGCGCTTTTGCTTCTTCCCGTATAATATGCAGGGTACTACTTACGTCAATCATAGTGCCTTCCTGTCTCTGAAAAAATAGAAACGCCAGCTCCAGGGCATCAGGCAGGACATTGGATAAATCCCCGACAATTACATCCATCCTCCTCACCATCTTAAAGCCTCTTGCAGCTGCATCCTCTGAAACTATCTCCATGATTTCTGACATAAGTGACATTTCATGCATCCCAACACCACCCAAGTTATCTCTCACCCTATTTTATGCCTGTCTTTACAGAGTAGACCTTCAAGCCTTGGGATGGCAGCTGGAACAGAAAAACTCCCCACTCAGCTCAGTTGGGGAGTCCTTTGTTCCTCTCACTTCATGCATATTTAATCACTTTACTCATTTGTTCCAATATGCCTTTGCTTCCTCTTCCAGCTTCTTTAACCTTTGATAATAATCAGGAAACTCACTAAGATGAGCTAACGCTATTTTTCCAGTAGTAATAGGGTCATCCGCAGTTACATTTGTCTGATTATATTTTCTTCCATGTTCAAGCTCAGTATTAACTCCCATCCAAAACTCGTTTAAATCAAACTTAGTTTTGTTAAAATCTATACCCAGTAGCAAAGCGATCGCAGCTGCCTCCTCTTTGGTGAAGGCTGTTTTGGCATTGGCCGAATTAGTTACTCTATTAATGCTTCCATTTCTGTAACGATTACCATGGCTATCCTCAGCATCTGCTTTTGTTGCGTGAACTGTACCGAATGGGTGGTTTGGCGGGGCATAGATTGAGTAAATCTTCAATGGCGCAGTTCCTGTGTTGGTTAAATTATGCCATGTTCCAGCAGGTATGAAGATTGCTGAATCATCATACACTTCCCAGCGATAGCTTAAGTTTTCCCTTGTTTTACCCATTTGAACAATTCCTTGTCCTTGTTCTATACGTAAGAATTGATCGACATTAGGGTGCATTTCCAAACCAATATCTTCTCCAACATTCAGACTCATCAAAGTTAATTGAAGCTTTGTTCCAGTCCATAAAGCAGTACGGAATGTATTGTTTTGCTTCGCAGCCTCATTAATGTTAATGACAAATGGGGTTGATCCATAATCAGTCGACTCATTAGAAAAACGAAGAGGATACATTCCATTTGCAACCCAATTCCTTGACTGACTGCTATAGTTGTTTCTTTGTGCATTCATATAATTAGGGTATGGAAATGGATACAAATATGAGTCATTATACATTTTCATCTTTCCCTTCCCAACTTTTAAAAACGATCATATGTATCCTATGCAACCTTTAAGGAAATGTACTTCGATTTATTATCATAGAGCCTGATTCCTTATTCTATAAAATCGAATGATTAAACAAGTATTGCATTCTCCAATAGGACGATACTTCAAGTACTTTTGGAAAGTAAAACCACCAATGCTATTAAGCACTGGTGGTTAATTTAAGTAATTCAAAAAGGCAGCCAAAAGAAGTTTTAACATTAAAGCGCCTATAAATAGCAGCCATTTTTTTGGATTCTATTTCCAATGGTACTGATGATTAGTTTAACTGATAAATGATTATACCTGAATCGCTTCCAATAGTGCGATGTCTATGTCCATGACGGAATGCCCAAAAAAGTGCTATTGCCATTTATTATTTCAGGAAAGTAAAGAGCCATATTGAACAGTTGTTTGACAGTCTTTTTGTATATCGAGAAACATATACTCAGTAAGAATGACTTTAAAATAGGAGGATATTAATGACAAACAACGACCTGTTAAGCTTCTATGATCCCTATGTTTATCAGACATTAGCTACCATTGTTGGGAATATGGTTACTGTTCAAACAATAAAAGGTAGCATCCGTGGCTCCTTGAAAAATGTATTGCCAGATCACATTGTTGTCGAATCTAACGGAACTCCCTTTTTTATTCGAACCCAGCAAATCATTTGGGTTTTTCCTGGTTAACAAAAAAGAAGTGGAGGGGAGATAATGTTTAAAAGAATAAATAAATTGGCAATTGAACTTCCTATACCCGCACATGGCGACATGAATGCTGCAGCAGCAGTACAAGAGCTCTTGGGTGGCAAGTTTGGGGAGATGTCTACTTTAAATAACTATATGTTTCAGTCTTTTAACTTCAGAAATAAAAAAAAGCTAAAGCCATTCTATGAGTTAGTGGCGAGCATTACAGCAGAAGAATTTGGTCATGTAGAACTTGTTTCTAATACGATTAATTTGTTGTCTGTGGGTAATACCTTTCCAGGGGTTCCGGATATCACTCCACTTCAGAATGGGCTGAATGCGAGAAACACCCACCATTTTATTTCTACAGCTCAAACGGCTATACCAGGTGATTCAATGGGAAGACCTTGGACTGGTGATAATGTTTTTAATAGCGGTAATCTGGTTTTGGATTTAACACATAACTTTTTCCTCGAGATTGGTGCACGAACACATAAAATGAGAGTTTATGAGATGACTGATAACCCAGTTGCCAGAACCATGATCGGATATTTGCTTGTTCGTGGAGGAACACATGTGCTCGCCTATGCAAAAGCAATCGAAATTGCTACCGGGGTAGATTTGACGAAAATGCTTCCAGTTCCAAATCTTGATAACTCAAAATTCGATTATGCAAGACCATTCATAGAACAAGGCTTAAGCAATGTGTTATATACATGGAGCGAAACAGATTACAGGGATATCGGAATGATTTGGAAAGGAACAAATCCGGAAAATGGGCAACAGCTTGAAGTGAAAATTGGCACTCCTGAAGGCGGGCCAATTCCAGACTTAGAGGAACTACCTGAAGAATTTGCTCCTGGCATCACTAGGGACGATTATGAATTAATCAAAAAGCGTTTAATGGCAAAATTATGATGGATTTTTTGCAAGAAAAATATAAGACCAGATTCTTCTATTGGGGAATCTGGTCTTTCTTCTATGTTTAGCAGTTAGACTGCTTTCATTTAAAACTCACTTCCGCTAGGAGCATGTATCAGGATTGATCAGCCGTAAAGCTTAATACACCCATGTTTTTGCTTCTTGCCATAATCCCTGTCTCAGCAGAAATCCACTTCCTTGGTCATAGAGACGACCAAATGACCAAAAATGTCTATCTCCATAAAACGCAAGAAATGAAAAAGAAGCCTCCCAAAAGTTTTTCAACTAATGAGAAAGCCTCTTTAAATTTGCATTATGTTGCAAATCACTTTCAAACCCCTTATATACCAAGGGATTCAACAGCTTATTACATCATGCCGCCCATTCCGCCCATTCCGCTCATGTCAGGCATTCCAGCGCCTTTTTCTTCTGGAAGGTCTGCAACTACTGCTTCAGTAGTCAGGAACATTGCAGATACGGATGCTGCGTTTTGAAGTGCATAACGAGTAACTTTAGTTGGGTCAACGATACCAGCTTCAATCATGTTTACCCACTCGCCAGTTGCAGCGTTGAAGCCTGTTCCGACTTCTTCGCGCTTAAGGCGCTCAACGATTACAGAACCTTCAAGGCCAGCGTTGTGAGCGATTTGGCGAACTGGTTCTTCCATAGCGCGAAGGACGATGTTAATACCAGTTGCTTCGTCGCCTTCAGCCTGGATTCCAGCCACTTTGTTGTATACGTTAAGAAGCGCTACGCCACCGCCTGATACGATACCTTCTTCAACTGCTGCGCGAGTTGAGTTAAGAGCATCTTCAATGCGAAGCTTGCGTTCTTTCAATTCAGTTTCAGTAGCAGCACCAACCTTGATGACTGCAACACCGCCAGCTAGCTTAGCAAGGCGCTCTTGTAATTTTTCACGGTCAAATTCAGAAGTTGTTTCTTCCATTTGAACGCGGATTTGATTTACGCGGCTTTCGATTGCAGCACTGTCTCCAGCACCTTCAACGACTGTTGTGTTTTCTTTTGTAACAACAACTTTAGATGCGCGTCCAAGAGATGTGATTGTAGCAGACTTAAGGTCACGGCCAAGCTCTTCCGTGATCACTTCCCCGCCAGTCAATGCAGCGATGTCTTCAAGCATAGCCTTACGGCGATCACCAAAACCAGGAGCCTTAACAGCTACTGCATTGAATGTTCCGCGAAGCTTATTGACTACTAATGTAGCAAGTGCTTCACCTTCAACATCTTCAGCAACGATCAATAATGGCTTGCCTTGCTGTACAACTTGCTCAAGGACAGGAAGGATTTCCTGGATATTGCCGATCTTCTTGTCAGTGATCAGAATATATGGGTTTTCAAGAACTGCTTCCATTTTGTCAGAATCAGTTACCATGTAAGGAGATGCATATCCGCGGTCGAACTGCATACCTTCAACAACATCCAATTCTGTAGTGAAGCCTTTAGATTCTTCGATTGTGATAACGCCGTCGTTGCCAACGCGCTCCATCGCTTCTGCAATCAATTGGCCAACTTCTTCGTCAGCAGCAGAGATAGCCGCAACCTGTGCGATAGAAGCTTTGCTTTCGATTGGTTTAGAAATAGCTTTTAACTCTTCAACAGCTGTAACAACAGCCTTTTCAATACCTTTGCGGATGCCCATTGGGTTAGCACCGGCAGTTACGTTCTTAAGACCTTCGCGGATCATCGCTTGAGCAAGAACGGTTGCAGTAGTCGTACCGTCACCAGCAACGTCGTTCGTCTTGCTTGCTACTTCAGCAACAAGCTTAGCACCCATGTTTTCGAATGCATCTTCAAGTTCGATTTCTTTTGCAATCGTTACACCATCATTAGTGATAAGAGGTGAACCGAATTTCTTCTCAAGAACCACGTTGCGTCCCTTTGGTCCAAGAGTTACTTTTACTGCGTTTGCAAGAGAATCAACCCCGCGAAGCATCGCGCGGCGTGCTTCTTCACTGAACTTAATTTCTTTAGCCATTGTAGAAAGACCTCCTCAGAATTTTAATTTATAACGTTCTGTCTATAATCTCAGTGATTATTCCACTACTGCTAGAATGTCGTTTTCACGTAGGATCAGGTACTCAGTTCCCTGGTACTTCACTTCTGTGCCTGCGTATTTTGAGAAGATAATGCGGTTTCCGACTTCAACTTCAAGAGCAACACGCTCGCCGTTCTCTAGAACACGGCCAGTTCCAACAGCTACGACTTTACCTTCTTGAGGTTTTTCTTTCGCTGTGTCTGGTAAAACGATACCGCTTGCAGTTTTTTCTTCAGACTCAACAAGCTCGATAATAATGCGATCTCCTAGTGGCTTGATCAAGTGAAACAACCTCCTCAAATTATATGTAGATTATTTTTTATTAGCACTCGCCTCAATAGAGTGCTAACACAATTTATATAATAATGAATCTATATTTTTTTTGCAAGCGTGAAGTCTAATTTTTTTTATAAAATTTAGCAGAAAAATCTAACCTCTTTTCCTTCGACAGCATGTACTATATTTCGCGATTTTGCAGGCAGACTGGCCAAAAAAGACCACCTTAAAGAGTATGCCGGTTCAAAGTAATTTTAACCAAAACATTCATGAGACACCCTGATATTTGAACTTTCCCGATGATTACTAGTAAAATGGATAGATAGCATTCTTATCATAGCTTTTCTGGCATACACATAGACCGATCCGAATAGAAGGAGATTATCATATTGAAAAAGGAATACTGGTACGTCATTATTGCCTATATTGTCATGCAGCTTTCTAGCCTGATCGGCATTCCGATTGTTGCCTTTATCGGAGCTGCAATGGGAAAAAGCCTTAAAGAAATGGAGACGCTCTCGATTCCATACTGGCTCGTTATCAGCTTTTCGCTGACACTTGTAATTGTGCTGCTGCTTCTAAGAAAAGAACGCAGGACAGAGACTGACCTGCGTGATGCTTCATCCCCGGCAAGCTCAGCTGCCTGGGCTTTCGCAGGTGTATTCCTTGCACTGTTCGCACAATCAATCGCGGCTAGCATCGAGAACATGCTTGGCATCGAAATGGGATCGGAGAATACGCAGGAAATCATCAAGCTGATTGAGATGTTTCCAGTCGTCATTTTGGTCAGCTCAATTATCGGTCCAATATTAGAGGAAATCGTCTTTCGTAAAATCATATTCGGCAGCCTGCATAAGAAAATGAATTTCTTTTTCTCAGCGCTGATCAGCTCCGTCATTTTTGCGCTTGCACATATGGAGCCAGAACATGTGATTCTATACTCAGCAATGGGCTTCACCTTTGCTTTCCTTTATGTAAAAACAAAGCGGATCATCGTGCCAATCATCGCCCACGTTACAATGAATACAATGGTTGTCCTGCTTCAATCCGTATTTAGGGAAGACATTGAGAGAATGATAAAAGAAGCAGAGAAAATTCAAAGCTTTATTGGGGGATTTTAAGTTATGAAGCAATCGCCTTTATTTTCAGGCATTGTCTACATCTTGTTAGGCAGCTTGTTCACCTATTTTGCCATCCAGAATGTAAACGAGACAGGCTGGGGATTCTTTAGCTATTTGCTTGTAGCCCTTGCCACCTTCGACTTCGGGTCCGGCATCAGGATGATCATGTTCCATTTTAAAGTGAAAAATATACAGAAAAAATAGCTCCTTCAGCAAGGAGCTATTTTTTATTCGACTGATTCAGTTGTTTCAGTATCTGTTGGATAATGTTTTAAGAAATAAATCAATGACTGCAGCTCAACTGCCAAATCAATATGATGGATCCTTATGGAAGGTGGTACATTCAGTCTCGCCGGCGTGAAGTTGAGGATTCCCTTAACATTTGCCTGCACCAATCGGTCTGTTATCGGTTGTGCAACTGCTGAAGGAACAGTCAGGATAGCCACCTGGATCCCTTCCTCCACGACAACCTTGTCAAGATCATCCATGTGATACACTGCCACGTCGCCAATCTTCGTGCCAACCTTGCCTGGGTCCACATCAAAGGCAATCTCAATTTTCGTGTTATTGTTCTTGGAAAAGTTATAATTCAAAAACGCTGTTCCCAGATTACCGACACCAATCAAGGCAACCTTCGTCAGTTCATCTTGATCCAATGTCTTACGGAAAAAGGTAAGCAGGTAATTCACATTATAGCCGTATCCCTTTTTACCTAAAGCTCCAAAGTAGGAAAAATCCCTTCGGATTGTCGCTGAATCCACTTTTACCGCTTCGCTTAGTTCAGCGGACGATACCCTTTGCTTTCCTGAAGAATGCAAGTTCAATAAGAAACGGTAATACAGTGGTAACCGTTTTGCGGTTGCCTGCGGAATCTTCATAGCATCATTCGTCATTCTCCATCCTCCACCCTGTCTGTACTTCTACTTCAACTTTTCTTCTCTCTTAAAATCTCCGTTCTTTCCGCCGGTTTTTTCGACAAGATACGTCTTGCCGATCACCATGCCCTTATCAACGGCCTTGCACATATCATAAACAGTCAGCGCACATGCTGAAGCTGCTGTTAACGCTTCCATTTCCACACCTGTATTCCCTTTTGTTTTTACAGCTGCTGCAATATTTAAAATATAGTCACTATCATTTTGCTCCCAATCGAATGAAAGGTCAATGCCTGTCAATGGAATCGGGTGGCACATCGGGATGATTTCTGACGTCTTTTTCGCCGCCATGATGCCAGCTACCTGCGCGACAGCCAGTACATCCCCTTTTTTCATTTTATTTTCAGTGATTCTCACATATATATCTTCGTTCACAGTTATGCTTGAATGGGCGACTGCCGTACGGACCGTCTCCGGTTTTTCACTGACATCGACCATCTTCGCTCTGCCCTCTTCGTTAAAATGCGTAAATTCTGCCATGTTAAAGCTCCTTTCTACCAAATGATACACTATTTTGTCAAACTTGTGTGTGAACTTTGTTTCAGTGTTCACAATATATAGGGAATTTTTTACAACATACTGCCTATAGCAGTTCACACATATTGCCGTGCATATATTAATGGGTTACACTATCTCTAAGGCAATAGAGGTGAAAATAATGATTTTATTACAAGTTAATCAGCTATCAAAATATTTTGCTGCTGATCTTATTTTATCGAATATAAAGTTTGAAATACAGACCAACGACCGAGTAGCGCTAGTCGGCCGGAACGGGGCAGGAAAATCGACACTGCTGAAAATCATCGCCGGCTACGAATCGCATGATGGCGGTGAAATCATCCGCCCAAAAGGGACGATGATCGGCTATCTCGCGCAAAATACCGGGCTTGAATCCGAGAAAAGTATCTGGGATGAAATGCTAGCCGTTTTTGACCACCTGCACAGCATGGAAAAAGACTTGCGCCGGCTGGAGGAAAAAATGTCGGATCCTGGCATATTGTCAAATCAGACAGAATACGACAGAGTCTTGAAAGACTACGACCTGCTTCAGGTCCAGTTCAAGGAAAAAGGCGGCTACCAATATGAAGCAGATATCCGTTCCGTCCTTCACGGTCTTAACTTCCATTCTTTTGATTATTCCACAAAAATATCCACTTTAAGCGGGGGACAGAAAACTAGACTCGCCTTGGCGAAACTTTTATTGACCCGTCCGGATATTTTGATTCTCGATGAACCGACGAACCATCTTGATATTGACACGCTATCGTGGCTTGAGCAGTATTTGCAGGGCTATAGCGGAGCCATCCTGATCGTTTCTCACGACCGCTACTTCCTGGATAAGGTCGTGAACCAGGTATATGAAATCTCCCGCCATCAGCTGACGAAGTTCCCTGGAAATTACAGCTCGTATTTAGAGCAGAAAGCCGCGAATTACGAACGTGATCTGAAACTGTTTGAGAAGCAGCAGGATGAGATCAACAAGCTGCAGGATTTTATCCAGCGGAACCTGGCCAGGGCATCAACAACCAAGCGTGCCCAGAGCCGTCGGAAGCAGCTTGAAAAAATAGACCGGATGGACAGGCCCAAAGGTGATGAAAAATCCGCATCGTTCAGCTTCCAAATTGAACGCCAGAGCGGGAATGATGTCCTGAAGGTTCATACACTTGCTGTCGGCTATCAAAATGAAGTCGTTTCTGAAAATATCACATTCAACCTTTCCCGTGGCGACAGCACAGCACTCGTTGGACCAAATGGAGTCGGAAAGTCTACCTTATTAAAGACAATCGTTGAAAAACTGCCTTCGATAACCGGCAATATTCAATACGGTTCTAATGTTTCAATCGGCTATTATGATCAGGAACAGGCAGAACTAAGCTCGAATAAAAAGGTTCTGAACGAACTATGGGACGAATACCCTCTTAAACCGGAAAAAGAAATCCGCACCGTGCTGGGGAATTTCCTTTTTTCAGGTGATGATGTTCTAAAAATCGTTTCTACCTTAAGTGGCGGCGAAAAAGCCCGTCTGGCACTGGCCAAGCTTATGCTGCAAAACTCTAACTTCTTAATTCTGGACGAGCCGACAAACCATCTCGACCTCGACAGCAAGGAAGTTCTTGAGAATGCACTTATTGATTATCCAGGCACCATCCTGTTCGTCTCACATGACCGCTATTTTATCAACAGAATTGCGACAAAGGTCCTTGAGCTAGACCGTGGTGGCTCAACTGAATACCTTGGCGATTACGATTACTACGTCGATAAAAAGCTCGAGCAGGAAGAGCTGAAGGCACTGGCCGAGCAGGCCGCCAAAGCTTCAGGGAGTACTGTGGACAACTCAAAGCAGGATAAGACATCATACCAGCAGGACAAAGAAGCGAAAAAACTCGAACGCCAGCGCAAACGCCGCATGGAAGAAGTGGAAGCGCTCATCGACAAGCTGGAAACAGAGGTAGCAGAATATGAAGAGTTGCTTTGTGATCCCGAAGTCTTCCAGGATCACGAAAAAGCGGGAGAATTCAATAATAAAATTGAAGCCGCCAAAGAAAAACTCGATGAATTGATGGAAGAGTGGGCAGAATTGGCGTAGTAATTGACTAAACGGGCATGAATTTGCCCGTTTTTTCTGTGGCAAGGAGTAAATTTGGAATTATAAACTGGAAATTATCTATTGATTTTTCCAGTTTGCGAATAAATAGCATGTATTTGCAAATAAATGCTCGGTTTTTGCGAATAAATTAAGTTATTTACAAGCAATCGATAAATCTTTGCGAATAAAATGGACTTTGCACAATAGGAGAAGTGCAAAAAAGTCCCGATTTGAAAACCGGGACTTTTTGTTCACATAGTTATTCACATAGTAAAGACTGATTTATGGCTTATCCAGAGACTTTTCCACATTATCCACAAAATCGGCTTATTTTATCCACATTGTACACAGATTTGTTCTTAAAACACCAACATATCCACAGAAGAGTCTGACAACAAATTTTCTACTTCCGACTTTCGTTGTGGATAGTTATCTCCAGACCAGGATTTCCATTCAAGGATAAATCGGCCCGTTGGCCTTTTTCATAAAAAACACTGCCTGCAGCGGCAATCATTGCAGCATTGTCTGTGCATAAAGATAATGGAGGTATGACAATTTCCACATCTGAATCTGCAAATTCTGTGGATAATTTCTCCCTCAACCCTTTATTCGCCGCAACTCCTCCAGCAACCAGTACTTGTTTTACACCATATTCCTTCACAGCTCTTTGAGTTTTTGTAACAAGTACATCAATAACACTCTCCTGGAAGCTAGCTGCAAGCTCTTCCGGTGCGATTTCCTCTCCTCGCTGCTGTGCGTTATGCACAACGTTGATCACAGCAGACTTCAACCCACTGAAGCTGAAATCATAGGATCCTTCCTCAAGCCATGCACGTGGCAGGTCGATTGTTGCCTTTCCTTCATGAGCCAGCCTGTCGATATGCGGACCGCCTGGATAAGGAAGGTGCAATGTTCTCGCTACCTTGTCATAAGCTTCGCCTGCTGCGTCATCCCGTGTCTCGCCAATCACTTCGAAATGACCGTGTTCTTTCATATAGACGAGCTCAGTATGCCCGCCGGACACTACTAGTGAAAGCAGCGGAAAATTCATCTCCGTCACAAGACGGTTCGCATAGATATGGCCGGCAATATGATGGACACCAATGAGTGGAATGCCATTCGCAAACGCCAGCGCTTTGGCTGCGTTAACGCCAATCAATAATGCACCAACCAGGCCAGGTCCTTCTGTCACCGCAATGGCATCCAGATCCTTAATATCCACTTTTGCCTGTGCTAATGCTTCCTCCAACACAAGCGTGATCTGTTCAACATGATGCCTTGACGCAATCTCCGGAACTACCCCTCCGAAACGCTTATGGCTCTCAATCTGAGAGGCGACTACATTCGCAAGGATTTCCCGTCCATTTTTCACAATCGCTATAGCCGTCTCATCACAGCTTGTCTCTATTCCCATTATTAATTGATCTTTTGTCATTATAAATTCACCCACATTACTAAAGCGTCTTCCATATTGTCTGTATAATATTGTTTTCTAATTGCCCCTTCTTCGAATCCAAACTTGCGATAAAGGTTTTGGGCCCTTTCATTACTGACCCTGACTTCAAGCGTCACCCTTAATGCGCCCATTTCACGAGCCAGCTCCATTACCTTTGCCATAAGCGCCTCACCCAGCTTCAATCCTCTGTATTCTGGAAGTAGGGCTATATTTGTGATGTGTGCTTCATCAATGATAATCCACACACCACAGTAACCAACTACCTTCTGATCCACTTCCACTATAAGATAACGAGCAAACTGATTCTTCGTCAATTCATCGAAAAAGGCTTCCCGGCTCCATGGAATGGTAAAGGAATTTACCT